>PWMO01000162.1 GCA_003558175.1 Spirochaetaceae bacterium | reverse complement strand
CCGCCGCCAGCGTGGAAAAAACGCGCCCCGCCATTCCCGGGACTCCGACCATTCCGCCGCCTTCCACGTTGATCAGCGAGACGTTGTCAATTGAAGCGATGCCGGTTATGGGGTGCTTGTCGGGATCGACGTCTTCCGAGATGCGTGTTCCCGGAGCCTCGGGCCTCAGGGTGTTGCGGATATGAATGGGAATATTCTTCTCCACGGCCGGAATCATCGTGTACGGATGGATTACTTCGGCGCCGAAATAGGAGAGTTCCATTGCCTCCTTGAACGAGAGCTGTTTGACGACGAAGGCGTGAGGGACGCAGCGTGGGTCGGCACTCAGCACGCCGTCGACATCGGTCCAGATTTCGATTGCGTCGGCGCCCATTGCCGCACCAACCAGTGAGGCGGTGTAATCGGAGCCGTTGCGACCGAGGGTGGTGGTAACCCCTTCTTCGGTGGATGCGATGAAACCGGTAATCACGGGAATCTCGCTGAGACTGTGCAGCGTCTCTTCAATCAGCCGGTACGTCAGCGGGAAATCCACCGCAGCGCTGCCGTGGGAGTTGTCGGTGATGATCATGTGCCGAGCGTCTACCACGACCGAGTCCGCGCCGAGCGTGTCGAGGTAGGCGACCACCAGCCGGCAACTCATCCGCTCACCGAAGCTTACGATCAGGTCACTGGTACGCGGTGAACACTCCCGCACCAGCTCAACGCCGCGAAGAAGCTCGCCGAGATCGTGAGTCAGGTCTTCGACCGGCGCAATGACAACCGCGCGATCCCGTGCGCTGAACAGGCCGTCTACCGCCGCTGCGTGCCGCTCCCGGATTTCCTGGACGCGGTCGTGATATGAGGCGTCTCCGGCCGCTGCCTCGCCGGCGGCCTGCAACAGGAGGTTTGTGACTCCCTGCATAGCCGACAACACCACCGCGACCGGCTGCGCTGAGCGAGCGGCCTTGATGATCTGCGCCACACGTTTGATACGGTCAGCATCGGCGAGCGAGCTGCCTCCGAACTTCAATATCTTCATCAGGTTGGTTCCCCCCGGGTCGTCGCCATCATCGGGCAAACCGGGACAAAAATCAAGTTTCCGGCGGTAGCGAAAAGCGATAATCGACGCTATGATAGCGACATGCGCCAGAACTGCGTCGCAATCCAATCAGTCCTGACGGTACTGCCGCTGGTGATACTCGGCACACTGTTGCTGTGGAGCCTCGCAGGCTGCGACTCGCTACCCTCGAGAAACGGCGCTGCTTTGCTGCACGAGGGAGACCCAACCATCGCCACGACCGAGGATGAGCCGCTTCCCGAGACGGACGCGGAAGGCCCCGTTCCCACCGCAGCGGTTCGCGAACTGCGTGATGCTGAAGCGCGTGAATTGATCCGCCTCGCGGCAGCCCGGCTCACTGGAGCGGTCGCCGTTCGTCTCGAGTCCGACCGGTACCTCGCCGCCGTCTCCGATGTGAACGGCAGCGGCCGTCTGAAGATTGCCGTAGCGGCGCTGGATGATCAGTCTGCCGATCTTGCTGAACCCGGAGTGATGGCCGACAGCTCACGCCTCTACCGCAACGACGCCCCAACGCCGACGGTCTACCTCGCCGTCTTCGAATACATCGGCCAGGAACCGCACGCACCTTCCGCTGCCGACCTGGAAGAAGTACACCGCTTCACCATTGGACGCCGGCGCGTGGTCAGCAGTCTCGCGGTCCGCCCGCTGCATATGGAGGTTGCGATACCGGCCGCCTTCGTACTGAGGGTCGTGACCAGAGAGGGCAACGAGGAGTACTGGAGCACGCTTACCGCCGAAGGCCGCCCGACGATGACGGTGGTGCAGAACGCCGCGACGGTGAGAACGGCGGTGGTCGACATGGAAGGCAACGGCTACCTGGACTTCCTGCGCTATCAACAGGTTTTTGAAGCCGGCCGCGGATACGATACGCTCATCACCTGGACACGCTGGACCGAAACCGGTTTCGAGGACAGCGGCACCACCAACATCGTCCGCAACCTGAACCAGTTTCTCGACTGGGCCGGGCGGACGCTGGTACGCGAAGCGTGGACGGACTTTGCAGATTACGGCCTGATTCCAGCCGACCGGCGCAACCTGAGTCAAGCGGGGCTCTCTCCGCAACAGATGGTCGATGCGGTCTTCGCGGCGGAAGGCGATGAGTTGTTGACCGAAGTCGCGCGGCAGCAACGGATCGCCGAGGTGGTCTTCCCGGAGATCGGACGCAATCCGTTTCCCGAGCTGGGCCGCCAGACCAGTTTTCGTACCTCGCTGCGCGCCGTTACCGACGCGCACCGGAGCTATTTCTTTCACGCCGAGATCGCGATGCAGCTGAACCCGTTTCAGCCGCAGCAGTTCTTTTTCCGCCCGGCGGAAGCTCGCCCGGCGGAAGCTCGCCCGGCGCAAACGCAACCGGCGCAAACGCAAGGAGACTGACACCCAATGTACAAGTATCTCATCCAGGGCGGTACGCCCGTATCGGGCAGAATACGAGCCAGCGGAAACAAGAATGCAGCCCTGCCCTGCCTCGCGGCCACGCTGCTGACCGACGAACCGGTTACCCTGCGCAACATCCCGGACATCGAAGATGTGCAGGTTGTGATCGACATCCTCACGCACCTGGGAGCCACCGTGAAGCGTGGCCGGGGGGAGGGGGAGTACGTGATCAGCGCAACCGACATACGTACCACCGAGATACCCGACTCGTTGGCGTCGCGCATCCGCGCCTCGATCCTTTTTGCCGGCCCCCTGCTGGCACGTGCAGGCAAGGTGGAGCTCTCTCCTCCGGGCGGAGATATAATCGGGCGGCGGCGGCTGGACACGCATTTTCTGGCGCTTTCGGCGTTGGGCGCCGATGTCCGCGTTGACGGTATGTTCAGCCTTGAAGCGGCGCGGCTCTCCGGAGCGGAGATCTTTCTGGATGAGGCTTCAGTCACTGCAACCGAGAACGCCGTGATGGCGGCGGTGACCGCGGACGGCGACACGGTGATTGAGAACGCCGCGTCGGAGCCGCATATCCAGGACCTGTGTCACCTGCTCAACTCCATGGGCGCCCGGATCAGCGGTGTGGGCTCCAACATTCTGCGAATCAGCGGCGTCGGGAAGCTGCATGGCGCTGAGTTTCGCATAGGCAGTGACTACATGGAGATCGGCTCTTTTATCGGGCTGGCCGCCGCAACGCGCGGAGAGCTCACCATTGACGATGCGCCGGCGCGACATATGCGCATGATCCGTATCGCCTTCCACAAGCTTGGTATCAGGTGGGAACAGGACGGCGACACCATTCACGTGCCGTCAAGCCAGCATCTGACGGTTGTTTCGGACATGGGAGGCGTGATTCCCAAGATAGACGACGCGCCGTGGCCGGGGTTTCCGCCCGATCTCACCAGCATCATCCTGGTGGTGTCGACGCAGGTCAACGGGACGGTGTTAATCTACGAGAAGATGTTTGAATCGCGAATGTTCTTTGTGGACAAGCTGATCGGCATGGGGGCTCGGATTGTGCTCTGCGACCCGCACCGCGCGGTTGTCTCCGGCCCGAGCAGGCTGAGCGGATCGGTGCTGACCTCGCCGGATGTCCGCGCCGGCATGGCGATGGTGATTGCCGCGCTCTGTGCCGAAGGACAGAGCATCATACACAACGTCTATCAGATCGAGCGCGGCTACGAGAATCTGGCGGCTCGCCTGCGCACGCTCGGAATAGACATCACCCGCGTCACCGTCGAGCCGTAGCCGGCCGGCCGGTCCGCCGCGACGGCTCGACAGCGGTGGCTCAGCTCTCGAACTCGCGCAGCAGACCCTGGTAGGCAGCCTGGATCGTCAGGTAGGCCTGTTCCGCCTGTTGTCGCTGCGCCGGATCGAGCCCGGCGCCGGCATCGGGGTGAAACTGCGCGGCGAGCGCGCGATAGGCGCGTTTTACGTCGTCGAGCGCACAATTGGGGCTGACCCCGAGGATGCGACAAGCGTGAGGATCGAGCGAACGGTACGGGGCGCGCAGCTCCAGATAGCGTTGGCGGCCGACTTCCAT
>PWMO01000402.1 GCA_003558175.1 Spirochaetaceae bacterium | reverse complement strand
ATTGATCGGTACTACAGCGCGGATCAGGAAGTGGAGAATCAAACATGACACAAACAACTGGCAAGGTTGTCGGCGTAAACGGAAACCTGGTGGCCGTAGAGGTTGAAGGCCAGGTTGCGCTCAACGAGGTCGGCTACGTTATTCACGAAGACAAGCGGCTCAAGTCGGAGATCATCCGGGTTCGCGGCAAGCGGGTCGAGATGCAGGTGTTCGAGATGACCCGCGGTGTCGGTATCGGAGATCCGGTAGAGTTCACCGGTGAGCTGCTTGCCGTTGAGCTGGGGCCGGGACTGCTCGGCAAGGTGTATGACGGGTTGCAGAATCCGCTGCCCGAGCTCGCCGAGCAGGCCGGTTTTTTCCTGGAGCGAGGTGTCTATCTGGACGCCCTCGACCGCGAAACAACCTGGAGTTTCACACCGGTAGCAAAAAAGGGCGACACGGTCACGCGTGGCGACACCCTGGCAACCGTTCCCGAGGGCATCTTTGAACACAACATCATGGTTCCGTTCGACCTGCACGGTTCCTACACGGTTGAGAAGATTGCCGACGCGGGAGACTACCGGATCACCGACGCCATCGCAACCCTCAAGGACGAGCAAGGCCACGAGCACGAGCTCACCATGCGCTTTGAATGGCCGGTCAAGCGCGCCATTGACGTCTACGCGGAACGGCTGAAACCGGCCGACCCGATGGTCACCAAGGTACGCATCATCGACACCTTTATCCCGGTGTCCCTTGGTGGTACCTACTGCATCCCGGGTCCGTTTGGCGCCGGTAAGACCGTGTTGCAGCAGATCACCAGCCGCAACGCCGAGGTGGACATCGTTATCATTGCCGCCTGCGGCGAGCGGGCCGGTGAGGTTGTTGAAACCTTGAAAGAGTTTCCCGAACTGATCGACCCCAAGACGGGACGCACCCTGATGGAACGCACCGTCATCATCTGTAACACCAGCTCGATGCCGGTGGCTTCGCGTGAGGCGTCGGTCTACACTGCGGTCACCATCGCCGAGTACTACCGCCAGATGGGACTCAACGTCCTGCTGCTCGCCGACTCCACGTCGCGCTGGGCGCAGGCGATGCGCGAAATGTCCGGGCGTCTGGAAGAGATTCCCGGTGAAGAGGCGTTTCCCGCCTACCTGGAATCGGTGATTGCCGGCTTCTACGAGCGCGCCGGAAAGGTGCGGCTGAAGAACGGCCAGATCGGTTCGGTTACCATTGGCGGCACGGTAAGCCCGGCGGGGGGTAACTTTGAAGAGCCGGTAACCCAGGCAACGCTGAAGGTTGTCGGCGCGTTTCACGGTCTGTCGCGCGAGCGTTCCGACGCGCGAAAGTACCCCTCGATTCATCCGCTGGAGAGCTGGAGCAAGTACCCGACCATTGTGCATCCGCGCAAGGCGGCCTACGCGCGCGACCTGCTGTTCCGCGGCAACGAGGTTGGCCAGATGATGAAGGTTGTCGGTGAAGAGGGCACCAGCACCGAAGACTTCATCGAATACATGAAATCCGAGTTCCTTGACGCGGTCTACCTGCAGCAGAACGCGTTTGACCCGGTGGATGCGGCTGTTTCCACCGAACGGCAGGTGCATATCTTCGACCTGCTCTTCGATCTGCTGGCGTCCGAAATCAAGATCGACGGCAAGGACGAAGTCCGTCAATACTTCAACGCGCTGCGGCAGCGGTTCCTCGACTACAACAGCGCCGAATGGGATTCCGACGAGTTCAAGAAGCTCGAGAAAGAGATCCGCGAGATGATCGACGAAAAGCGCGGCGAGTACGAACTGAACGCGCAAGAGCTGTTGCAGGAAATCAACGAGTAGCAGGGAGCCAACACAATGCGAAAGGTTTACAGTAAGATCGAAGAAATATCGGGAAACGTCATCACCGTGACGGCGAACGACGTCCGCTACGGCGAGCTGGCGCTGGTGCACTCGGGCCACGGCGACTCGCTTGCCGAGGTCATTCAGCTCTCCTACGAAAAGGTTTCGCTGCAGGTGTTTACCGGCGGGCGCGGCGTGTCCACCGGTGACGAGGTGCGCTTCCTCGGCCACCCGATGCAGGTGTCGTTCTCCGAGAATCTGCTCGGCAGAATCTTCGACGGCGGCGGCCGTCCGCGTGACAACGGGCCGGCGCTGGAAGAGAACCTGATTGAGATCGGCGGTCCGTCGGTCAATCCATCGCGCAGAATTATCCCGCGCAACATGGTGCGTACCGGAATCCCGATGATCGACCTCTTCAACTCGCTGGTCGAGTCACAGAAGTTGCCGATTTTCTCGGTGTCCGGCGAACCCTACAACGAGCTGCTGGCGCGAATTGCGATGCAGGCCGAAGTAGACATGATCATCCTCGGCGGCATCGGGCTCAAGTACGACGACTACCTCTTCTTCCGCGACACGCTGGAGTCGGGTGGCGCGCTGTCGCGAACCATCTTCTTCGTTCACACCGCCAGTGACCCGATTGTCGAGAGCCTTCTCGTACCGGACATCTCGCTGGCGGTTGCCGAGCGCTTTGCCCTGCAGGGCAAGAAAGTTCTGGTGCTGCTGACCGACATGACCAACTTTGCCGACAGCATGAAAGAGATCGCCATTACGCAGGAACAGGTTCCGTCAAACCGCGGTTACCCTGGAGACCTCTACAGCCAGCTCGCTTCGCGCTACGAGAAAGCGGTTGACTTCGAGGGCGCCGGTTCGATCACTATTCTCGGCGTGACCACCATGCCGGGTGACGACGTAACGCACCCCGTACCCGATAACACCGGGTACATCACCGAGGGACAGTACTACCTGCGCAACGGCCGTATCGAGCCGTTCGGGTCGCTGTCACGGCTGAAGCAGCAGGTCAACGACAAGACGCGCAAAGACCACCGGGCGGTGATGGACGGAATGATCCGCCTCTACGCGGAATACCGCGAGTCGCTCGAGAAGAAGTCGATGGGGTTCCGCATGTCCGAGTGGGACAACAAGCTGCTGAAGTACGGCCATCTTTTCGAGCGCGACATGATGGACCTCAGCGTGAACATTCCGCTGGAGGAAGCGCTCGACCGTGGCTGGTCGATTCTGGCCGACTGTTTCGAGCCGGATGAGACGGGCTTGCGGACGGAGCTCACCAACGAGTTCTGGCCGACCAAGAGTGGCGAGGACGCGAAGGCAACGGCATAGCCATGGCAAAGGTCAAGCTTACCAAGAACGAGCTCAAGCGGCAGAAGGATATGCTGAAACGCTTTCAGCGCTACCTGCCGACTCTGGTTCTCAAGAAGCAGCAGTTGCAGATGGTCATCCGTCAGGTGGAAGCCGAGGTGCGCAAGAAGCTCGATCAGCAGCAGAAGCTGAACGACGACCTGATGCAGTGGGTAGCGGTCTTCGGTGAAGACCTGGCACTGGAAGAGCTGGTGCGCATCAGCGGCATCAATACCGAGGTCGGCAACATCGCCGGTATCGATATCCCGGTATTTAACCGCATTGAGTTCGAGGATATCTCCTGGGATCTGTTCCGTTACCCGCTCTGGGTGGACGCCGGCGTTGATCGGCTGAAGGAACTGCTGGCGTTGGACGCCGAGATCCGGGTTCTCGAGCGCCAGAAAGAGCTGATTGAAGAAGAGCTGCGGATTACCACGCAGCGGGTCAACCTGTTCGAGAAGGTCAAGATACCGGAGGCGAAGGAGAACATCCGCATGATCCGTATCTACCTCGGGGATCAGCAGACCGCAGCGGTAGTGCGCGGCAAGATCGCCAAGAGCAATATTGTCGAGGTGTAACGAGCCATGATCGAAAAGATGAAGAAAGCGACCGTGATCGTGCTCGACAAGCGCAGGCGTGAGGCGGTCGAGCAGATGCGCGAAGCGGGCGTACTCCACATCGAGACGCTGGGCACCGAAGGCGGTTCGCTCGAAACGTTGATCGGGCAGCGCTCCGCCGTCGAGCGCGCGCTTACGGTTCTCTCGGTCACCGCCGAGGGTGCCGCGAAGGAGCTGCCGGCGGGCGTTGGAGCCGTGGCGCCGGAAGACCGTGCCGATCTGGTTGCCGAGTGCGAGCAGAT
>PWMO01000524.1 GCA_003558175.1 Spirochaetaceae bacterium | reverse complement strand
GGAATCTGCTGCGGGTCCAGTTCGGTAAAGAACCTCCTGATCTCGCGCAGGTGGCGGAAGATCATGCGCTGCGCTACAAGGAGAACTGCGATCGCAAAGCCGAAGATCTGGAACAGATTCGTGACGGCGATCAGGCGTGCCTGCTGCATCAACCGTCGCTGAAGCTCGGCAAGACTGGTGCCCACGCGAAGAGCCCCTATCTCGCGCCGCGCCCCGTTGTGCTCGTATACAAGGGGGAAACTGCGGCTGTCGCCGCCCGGCCCGTCTTCACCATCCGGGTGATTCCGAGCGTCCAGCGACAGAAGAGGAACCTCGTCGCCGGCACGGTATTCCAGAATGGTCACTTTGTTTACGTAGGGATGAAGAGAGATCCCTTCCGCCAGCAGGCGAAGCTGCGCGTCATCGAAGAAGAAGACGCTCGCGGCTACCGGTGGCAGATAACTCTCCTCAATCATCCGCAGCATCTCGTCACGGGCCGCAATTCCCTGCTCGTACTGTATGCGCACCTGGATTCCAGTGGCTGCAAGTGAGAACACCACGCTCACCAGTATGATTGCGAACAGATGCCGCAACGCGAGCCTGTTGGTCGCCGCCCGCACTATCGCTGCCCTTCTGCCCGGCGCGTGTTCCGCCGGAATCGCTCAATGCGGAAATCGTACGTTTCAAGATCCGGGTTATGATAGCGTGAGAGTTTGCGATAATCGATCCGATCGTACCATTGCCGCAACTCAATGTAGCTCTCCGCCGAAGTGCGATCCGCGACCTGCACGTCAAACGTGATTATGGTGCCGACCTGTTCCGCGAAGTCCATCCCGCGCAGGTAGTCGTGCAGGTAGACCAGAATCTCAACCCACACCAGGGGCGTGCTCGCTACCGTAGCCGTCAGGATACCCTCACTCACCTTCTCAAGGCCGAGCAGAGAGAGATCGAGGCCGCCGGTAAATGCGGCCTCTCCCGGTGTCATGCCGTGAGCCTGCAGTGCCTCGGCCGCACCCAGCGCCAGCTGGTCGCTGGCAGCCCAGACTACCGAAACCTCCGCGTAGCGCTGCAGCAGGCGCGTGGTCATGTTTCTGCCTTCCGCGGGAGTCCAGCGGGTCGGCACCGTCTGCAACAGTTGCGCTGAAGGCTCTTCTGCAATCGCGCGCCGCAGCCCCTGCTCCCTCAAAACCGATCCATACCAGGCGGAATCGCCGCCCACTCCGACCACGCGCACGGTCCCGTCACGGGCCGTGCGGCCCGCATCGAGCGCTGCTCCTACGAGCCGCCGCGCCAGGAGATGCCCCTTCTCAGACTCGTCCTCTGCGAAGTAGCCGATCCAGTTGCGGTAGGCTCCGCGGGGTGATCCACCGAGTTCCTCCAGCTCGGAAGGAAAGAGCGGCCCGCCCAGAAAGAACGGAATACCGAGCTCTTCGGCAGCTTCCACCAGCGGCCGCGCCTGCCCGAAGGCAACCGAGAACACTGCGCCGTCCGGTACCGGCTCCGATCGCAGAATACGAGCGCCCTCTTCCGGCTGGCGGAACCGGTCACCAACATCAAACTCGTGAATGGCCAGTTCAATGCCGAGGTCGGCGGCCGCCGCGGTCATGAAGCGGTGGACCTCCGGCCAGTAGGTATTGCCTTCGGAGGTGGGAGTGAAGACGGCTACGCGCTGCCGAGACGCAGACGGCCGCGCTTGCGCAACCGCGGCATGAGGACCAGCAACGAACGCCATGAGAAGCGTCAAGAGAACAACTGCGTGCAGCTTCAGCGGCAGCCGGGGTACCTTGCGTGCTGCTCCATCTCTGTCCCGGCAGTTCGTCGACGGTTTCATTTGTGATGGTTTGTTCTTATCACGTTTTCGCCGTTTGTGCAAAAGCGTAGAGTGAATCCGGCAATCTATATCGTGCGTGAAGGCGCTCGCGCCTATTTGTCGCGCAGGTAGACCTCGCCCTTCCAGTCGGCAGGCGGCGGATCGTGCACGAATCGCAGGCATCGTTTGAGCAGAATCTGGAGCGGCCGGTCGCGTCGGTGTGGGTTGCGAATCGCACCGAACATCCGGGCAGCCGGCTTCCACTCCCGGGCGTCGTAGGCGGCGATGGCCTCGCCAAAACGCTCGTAGTAGGCCAGCTCGTCGGCGCTCATGCGGTCGCGGTAGCCGATCAGTTCGTAAACGGTGTGGCCGGTGCTCTTCCCTTTCACCACAACTGTGTCGAGCTTGCGGAAGAGGAACTCGCTCCCGGCCTGACGGCGGGTGGATTCGGTAACCACAATGCTGGTTCCGTAGTACTTGTTGAGTCCTTCAAAGCGCGAGGCCACGTTTACGCTGTCGCCAATGGCCGTGTAGGACATTCGTTCGTCATAGCCCATATTGCCGACAATGGCCTCGCCGCTGTTGATTCCAATCCGGGTGCGAAAGCCGGACAATCTGCCCCACTTTCTTGCTCTCCCAAGAAACTCCTGGCACTCGAGCGCGGCGCGGCAAGCAAGCTGCGCGTGATTTGCGACCTCGAGCGGGGCTCCCCAGAACGCCATGATCGCGTCACCGATAAACTTGTCCACCGTGCCGGAATGCCCCTGCAGCACGGCGGTAATGCCACGAAAGTAGTACCCCAGGGACTCCGCCAGCTGATCCGGAGTCAATGACTCCGACAAAGAAGAGAAACCTTCGATATCCGAGAAGAAGAGCGTAAGCTCGCGCTTTTCCGCTCCAAGCGTAGCTTCCGCGTGCCGCTGCACCAGCAGGGTCACGACGTCCGACGGCACGTAGCGTCGAAACGAGCGCAGGCTTCGCTTCATCATCTCGCTGGCCGCCTGCATCAGGTAGATCTCGTAGGTACGGCTCCTCGGTTCTATGGTGTCTTCCAGCTCCAGCGCCTCGACACGGCGCATGTCGTCGGCAATCTCCATGATCGGCAGCGTGATCATCCGGGCAACGATCCGGTTCATCACCAGGATGTAGAGCGCCAGAACGACCGCCGTAATCGCCAGCAGAGCGAGCAGGATGCGAATCGCCGGACCGGTGATCTCCGAAGGATCGATAATCGAGACCAGCACGAACTCGGTCAGGTCATTCCGCTGAATCGCGGCAAGATGGTCTTCGCCGTCGAAGCGGAGCCGCAACAGCCGATGCGTGGCGCCCGGGCCGCCCGGGGAAATCAAGTCTGCCGCGAAACCGCCCGCGCCTGCGTTGCTGCCACCGGCACTTGCCGCCGGCTCTTCCGCAGCGGATCGGCCGGTCCGGCCGGTTCGACCCACCGGGAAGGATGCGCCGATGAGCCGCTGTTCGGCAGCTACCAGAATCTCTCCCTCGGGGGAGACGATGAGGTTGCGCAGCGACGGGAAATACTCGCTCGCGGAGAATACCATATCGGTGATCGCGTCGAGTGAGATGTCAAGCGCCACCACGCCTTCCAGCTTTCCGTCCTGATGCACCGGAAGTGATACGGACGCCACCCACTCCCTGGTGGCGGCATCGAGGTAAGGATGGGTAACCGTGATCTCCCGACCGATCTCCTCGCCGATCTCGCGGCCGACTTCCCGACCGTTCGCCTGACCGTCACGGGCCAGGCGATACCACGGTCTGTCCCGCGCATCGAAGCCGTCCGGCGTCTCGTAGTCTGCGACGATCAGTGAACCGTCCGCCTCGAGCCCGTAGTACATGTAGAGAAAACCGAAGGTCTCGCGTATCTGATCGAGCTCGGCGGCCAGCTCCTCCCTGGCCGAGTGTGAGACAGCGAGCCGGTGAGGGTCTTGCGCCAGGATTGGAAGCCTGGCACCCAACTGCAGTACCTGCATCGCCTTGCCAAAGTACTCGTCCATTCTGACGTTGGTGCGCGACGTTTCCAGGTTCAGCGCTTGTTCGGCCTGTGCGGTGGTGGTCCGCATGACGACGGTTGCGACAATGGCGGCGAACGCGATCGTCAGGATGCAACCGAAAAAACTGATAATCCAGAACATGCGGATTCTGATGGAACGGCGACGCACGTCGGACGCCCCGGCAACTACACTTTTTGTCATGGTGGAGATAATAGCATCGATCAGACGAAAGTGAAACAGCCGGCGG
>PWMO01000315.1 GCA_003558175.1 Spirochaetaceae bacterium | reverse complement strand
TTTGCGGCGCTCCCGGCGAGGCCCCTCCCGTTTGCGGCGCCACTCGCGAGGCACCCTCCGTTTGCGGCGCTCCCGGCGCTCGCTCGGCGTACGGCGTCGCCTGCGGCGTCCGCTCCGCCCCGGACCCCGGCTGCGTCGCTGTTTCGGATGCGAGCGCGGAAGCCAGACCGTCACGGCCATCGCGCGGAATCGCCACGGCAATCGCAAAGAGCAGCAGCGCGATGGCGCCCAGCGCCGCTGTCGCCACGCCGGCCCGCGTCATGCTTCGCCCAGGCCCATTGTGCGCGGACCGCGCACCGCGGCCGGCGGCGTGGGACCGCGCTGCGCCGCGACCGCGGGAGCTCATTCCCGCGCGAGAGCCGTTCTCTGACTTGTTCTTTGCGTTCCTACCCGTAGACATACTCCCGCAGCTCGCCGGCGTGTTCTTTCAGCTTCTTCAGGGCGCGGATTTCAATCTGACGCACGGTCTCCGGGGAGATTCCCATCTCATCACTGATTCGTTTGAGCGTGTACTTCTGTCCACCAAAGAAAGAGAACCGGTAGAGCAGAATCTGCCGTTCTTTTTCTTTCAGCCGCTCGAGAAAGCTGAGCGTCTCTTCGCGCAGCGAGTTTTTCATTACTTCGGCATCCGGTGCGTACGAGTAGTCCTCAAACACGTCGTGAAAGGTACCGGACTCTTCGTTCAGATCGCTATCGAGAGAGATGACGCTGCTCGAGATATTCAGTATCTGCACCACTTCATCGACCGGGAATCCAAGCTCCAGCGCCACCTCTTCCACCGTGGGTGCGCGCATCAGATTCTGGCTCAGGCTGGTGTAGGTCTTCTGAATCTTGCGCAGCGCGTCTTCTTTGCGGTGCGGCAGGCGGATCTGGCGCCGCTTGTTGCTCAGCGCCCGTGTAATGGACTGCTTGATCCACCAGGAAGCGTAAGTGCTGAACCTCACCTGTTTGCGATGATCGTACTTTCCGGCGGCCTTGATCAGGCCGAGATTGCCTTCCTGTACCAGGTCGAGGAAACCGACGTCATTGGTCATGTAGGCCTTGGCGATCTTCACGACCAGGCGCAGATTGGCCTCAACCAGCTCCTGTCGCGCATCGACATCACCCTTCTGAATGCGTTTCGACAGCGCCACTTCTTCCTCAAAGCTCAACAGCGGAGTCTTTTTTATCTGATCGAAATACGCCTTGAGGGCGTCGTCCTGGTATGTCGGCCTGGTTTTTGCAGTTTTCATCAGTTGCTCCCGCACATACTACTGCAATCTTTGTGCCAAGCAAGCTGAGAAAACTCCGCGAGGATAACTGTTTATTGTTAAATGGTTTATCAATTCCCGCACGCCAACGGTCTGCTGACGCTTCGGAACCGTACACTTTCTCATACAGAAGTATATCACGAAACAACACAAATCACTGCAGTTGCCGGTAAATCAGATCGGCAATACCGAGATCACCGGTCTTCGCAAAAAGGCGCGAGTACTCATCGTACAGCATATCCTCGAAGATATCCTGCGACAGACCACCGTACAGCATGTCGGAGCTGGTGTCGAGCGTCGCCCGCATGGAGTTCAGCATCTGCTTGACAAACAGCGCTTCAAACTGCTGCGCCGCTTCGCGCAGCGCCGCTTCGTCCTCACCTGAACGAGACCGCGCCAGCGCCTCACTGCTCTGCGCGCTGTCCGCCTGAAAGCGCGAGATGCTGTTCATCATCCCTTCAATGGTACCCGTTTCCATGATCGCTCCTACCGTTTCAGACCGTTGGCGATGCCGAGCATCGTGTCGGAAGTCTGGATTGCGCGAGAGTTCAGCTCGTAGGCGCGCTGGGCCACAATCATGTTGACCAGCTCACCAACAACGTCGACGTTGGACTGCTCGAGGAACTTCCCCAGCGTACGCCCCATTCCGTCAAAGCCCGGCGTGCCGCCGATTGCCTCCCCGGAGGCCGCCGACTCGCGAAACAGGTTCTCGCCGATCGCCTGCAGTCCGGCCGGATTTACGAAGCGGTAGATCTGCAGCTGCCCCACGTCGATAGGGTCGTCGAGGTCCGGGATGCGCACCGAGACGCGTCCGTCCTGCGAAATGGTGACCGACTCGCGAATAAACCCTTCGGGCAGAATTACCTCCGGGAAGAGGCGGTATCCCTGGGCGGTCACAAACTGTCCGTTTGAATCGATCTTGAACGAACCGTCGCGCGTGTAGCCGAAGCGGCCGTCGTAGGTCTGGACGCGAAAAAAACCCTCACCTTCGATGGCGATGTCGCCAACGTTACCGGTTTCGCGCAGCGAGCCCTGGGTAAAGACCTTCTGCGTCGAGGCCACCCGCACGCCGTGCCCCACCTGCTCACCCACCGGCACCAGCGTCTCTTCGGTTGCCGGAGTTCCCGCCATTCGCACCGTCTGGTAGAGCAGGTCCTCGAAATCGGCGCGGTTCTTCTTGAACCCGGTGGTATTCACGTTGGACAGGTTATTTGAGATCGTGTCGATATTGAACTGTTGCCCGTTCATTCCCGAAGCGGCAGTCCACAATGATCGCATCATGATTCAGTTTCTCCTCATACTCTTCCGCCTGCAGTTGAGTCCGCCTATTGCGGCCGCATGACGGTGTTCAGCAGCCGACCGGTACTCTCGTCGTGGGCCTGAATGACCTTCTGATTGGCCTCGTAGGCGCGGTTGACCTCAATCATCTGCACCATCTCGTTCACGATATTCACGTTGGCGCCCTCGACAAAACCCTGATGAACCCGCGGGCGGCCGGTATCCTCCGCAATTTCTGCGGGGCCCGATTCCCAGGTTGTCTGCCACATGCTCGCCCCCTGCTTGCGCAGGTACCGCGGGCTGCGCACATCAACAATCTGCAGTCGGTCGATCTGCTGCGTGTCTTCCCATTCGTTATCGGGCATCAGAACAAACTGCTCGTCGGCAAGCGCGTCGTTCTGAAACACGCGCCCGTCCTCGTCGATCGAGAAATTGTTGAGCGTAATCTGGATGGGACCGTTTTCGCCCAGCACGGGAAATCCGTCCTTGGTGACCAGCAGCCCCTCGGGCCCGATCAGAAAACTGCCGTTGCGGGTGTAGCGCTCACCGGCGGGGGTCTGCACCACAAAGAAGCCGTCGCCTTCAAGCGCAACGTCAAACGGGTTCTCGGTCTGCTTCAGGGTTCCCTGCTCGAATATCGGGTAGACTTCGTTCTGTTCAACGCCGCTGCCCAGTTTGCCGACTACCGGCGCCTTGTCTACCGAACCGATGGAGGGATGCCGGTACGGCACGCGGATCACCTCTTCGCTCATGCGCCGCAGCAGCATCTCCGGGAACGCCTTGTGGACCGCGGTGTCCCGCTTGTATCCATTTGTATCTACGTTAGCCATGTTGTTGGACAGCGCATCGAGGCGATGCTGTTGTGCCGTCATTCCGCTGGCTGCGGTGTACATTCCGCGTACCACGTTACCCTCCTGCTGCGCGCGCAGTGCGTGCGCCCTATTGAAAATTATCGGAAATGGCCGGGGATTCTTGATGAAGTCGGCGCTTTTCAGTATAGTTGGCCTCACGCGCCAGGATAGCTCAGTGGTAGAGCAGCTCACTCGTAATGAGCAGGTCGAGAGTTCGAATCTCTCTTCTGGCTGTATTCTTGGCGGTGGAACCGCACCGCCTGGTACGCTACAATCCACCCATGATCCACTCCCGCAGATACTTCGCAGTGCAAGACGGCGCTCGCGCCCCGGATGATCGATTCCCAGTGGATGACCGGTTGCGGGCCGCCAAGAAGGCGCTTCGGGCGAGAATCGGCGCCGAGCTCGCCGCGTTGACCGCACGCGAGATTCAGGAAGCCAGTCGCGCAATCACCGCCCGGCTGCTGCGGCAGCCCGCCTGGCACGCAGCCGAAATGGTGCTCGCCTTTGTGTCGATCCCCGGCGAGGTGGCAACCGCTCCCCTCTGCCGCGCCGTCCTCGAACAGGGCAAAACCCTTGGCCTGCCGCGGGTAACGCGATCCGGGCTGGTCTTTCATCGCGTCGACAGCTGGCCGTTTCGCGGCATGCGCAGCGCGTACGGCATCAACGAGCC
>PWMO01000054.1 GCA_003558175.1 Spirochaetaceae bacterium | reverse complement strand
TGGAGCAGCGCCGTCAGCCGTGCGTGGGCGGCGTCGCGCGCGGTCAGGATGGTGCCGCTGAGAAGCAGCTGTTCTCCCGCCCGCAGTGTGGTGAACTGTTCGACGTCGTCGGGTACCCGCAGGTCTCGCGGCCGGGCGTCGTTCTCTACCATCGCACCACCGCCTTTCGCTCGGCCCAGCAGTTGACCGAAACCGCAACCGGAAGCCCGGCAATGTGCGTGGGGTAGGTCTCGATATGTACCGCGAGTGCGGTTGTGGCGCCGCCCAGCCCCCCGGCGCCGATCCCCAGGCCGTTTACCGCGTCGAGGATCTGCCGCTCGAGTGCTCCATAGTACGGCTCCGGGTGGTGATCGGAGAGGTCACGAAGCAGCGCCTTCTTGGAGAGTCGCGCCGCCCAGTCCATGGTGCCTCCGATCCCCACCCCCAGGATGGCCGGTGGGCAGCAGTTGCCGCCGGCGCGTTGCATGGTCTCAACCACCGTCTGTACCACCGCCTCCGCCCCGGCAGTCGGCTTGAGCATGCGGGTCTGGGAATAATTCTCGCTGCCAAATCCCTTGGCCAGGCAGCCGATGGTGAGGCCCTCACCCTCGGTCATCTCGTAGTAGATTGCCGGTGGCAGATTGGTTCCGGTGTTGCTGCGGTCCGCGAGGGGATCCGCGACAACCGAGTTGCGGAACTTCCCGTCGCGGTAGGCGTCACCAATTGCGCGGTGGATTACGCGATCAAGCGGTTCTCCCACCACGCGGACTCGCTCGCCCTGCTCCACGAAGACCAGTACAAACCCGGTGTCCTGGCACATCGGCAGGTCTTCGCGCGCCGCGATGTCCGCGTTCTCGAGGATCGAATCGAGCACAAAGCACGCCGCCCCCGGCAGCGGCTGCACGCGTTGCCCCGTCTCCCGGTTCTGTAACTGCCGCTTGCGCGACGCCGAGTCAACCGAATGCGGCTGAGGTACCTCGCCGCCCTCGCTGCCGCCGCCACGGCTGCCGCCACGGCCGCCGCCCTGGGATGCGGACTCGTTGCGGCGTGCGGCGCGTAGCGCCGCGACGACGTCCTCGGCCAGCACTACGTTCATTCTGCGCACGCCCTCGTAGAGTCGGTCGTAGATCTCTTGCGAGTCGATCAGGCGTTCGAGGTCGCGTGCAGTCTGCCCGCGTTGGGGATTTTGGCCGCATTCTGCCGCCGGATCCGGCGGGTTGTCGCGGTTCGTGGAGCTATGGCTCATTGGCTTTGGGCCTCGCGGGTTGCGGTCCTGAACGCACCGCCTTCGCGTGATTGCTGTCCGAGTCGTCCGGTACTCCCTGCAGTATGCTCTCGAAGCCGACGGTTCGATCGCTGCCTACCGTGCCGATCAGCATATGCTGATGCGAGATCTGGTCGAAGCGCAACCGCGGCACCAGGCGAAAGTCCTCGATGCAGCCGGTGGACTTCACATGGATTCTAGGGCCGGTGCACTCGACGATAATCTCACCGATGCTGATGTGGTTCTCGTCAACGTAGGAGATCGGCCAATCGGCCGCAATCAGCGTACGGATCCGCGCGTCGAGCTCGGCGACGTCGATATCGGGTGGTTCGTCAAAGCTGATCACAAAGCCGTGCTTGACGTCGGAATGCAGCACCGGACGTTTTATGCCGTACTCGAGATCGAGCACCATGCTTACCAGGTCCTCGGCGGAATGCGCCATCTGGCGGTATTGGATGGTCGCGTCGGCAACCCGCTTGAGCGCGGCGGGGTAGGGGCCGAAGAAGTTGGGCCGCGATACGATCACCTCTTCGCCGATGGCCAAGAGAACCGCGGCGTTGTAGCCGAGATAGGGATACAGCAGGTCAAAGTGTTCGACCACTACGCGCCGCTCGTTCTGGAGGGCGTAGTGCACCGCCTCGGCGATCTCGTACTTCTGACGAAACGCCGCTTCATAGCGTACGTCGATATGGAAGGTGTGGGCGGCAAAGAAGTCATTGGGGTCGAGGTCATAGAGCTGGGTAGCGCGGTTCACGCCGGCGTCGTCGTTGGTCAGCTCGAGACCCGGGAATAGACCGCGAATCAGCATCGACTTGCCCGACCCTTCGGTGCCGATAACCCCGATCAGCAAATCGCTGGGGTGAAGGTGTCGCTGCGCGAGATCACGGGCAAGAGTATAGATGCGCTGTCTGCCACGGGGCGCGTAATAGACGGCGTAGATCAGGTTTTCTTTCAGGATGTTGGGCACGGTTCACCTCCTCGTGCCGGCGGTCCGGTCCCATCGTCCGCGTTCCACGGCAACGCAAAGCTGAGGCCGAGCAGCGGAGCGTGCTGCTGTGCGCCGTAGACGTCGCGGTCGCCTGGTCCGCCCGAAGCAACCATGCGCGGCAGAACGATCTTGACCGCCGACGCCGGGTCAAAGAAGATAACGTCGCTGATGCGATCGGCATCGATTCCGTAGGCGTCTGCAATCAACCCGCGGCTCATCTGTCCGCTCTCTTTCAGCGCACGGTAATCATCCGCCGACGAAAAGATAATGTCGAGCGTCAGGGTGAATGGGCCTGAGTTCTTGGAGCGGATCACTCGCGCCATGTCGATCAGCTTGCGGCGGACGGCGCCGCCGGCCTCTGGTTTGCCGTTCATGAATGGCCTCCTGCATGCGGGCCGACGGTTACCAGCTCCGCGGCGAAAAGCGCCGCGGCTTCATCGGCGTCCAGGTCGATCAGGTGATAGAGCGAGAACTCGTAGACCGGTCCTCCAGGCAGGTCCGACGGCGAGAAGGGGAAGGCGAGGTTGCCGGCCGTTGAAATGCGCCCCGGGTACCCGTAGTGCAGCAGGGTGGAGCGCGTCAGCGAGCAGATGCTGTTGGCCGCCTCCTGGGTCTCGGCTATTGCGTCGATCAGGACCCCCACCTCGTGTGCCGGGCAGGCACGGTTTGGTTCCCACTCGCCCATAACGCCGTCGCGCCCGTAAACTCGGATATCCACCCGGCCGTCGATCTGCTCACGCTGCAGAACCATCGCGGCGCGCTGGTGTACGGCGGCGATGGTATCGTCGAGTCCGGCGATCATGATCGGGTCGCTGATGCCTGCAACACAGATGGTGCGGTACCCCACGCGGCGCGCCCCCTCGACCTTGATGGTGGGCCGCGGCGACGGCAGGTAGCGGGTGCCGCGCACCTCTACGCGGCCGCCTTCGATCTCGGTGAAGCTGCAGCCGGTCAGGTCGAGCGTTCCCCCGGGGCCGGGCAGATGGTATGGATCTGACTTCTCGTAGAGCGAGTGCGCAGCGGTGGATTCTCGGGTAAAGGCGCGCTCTTCGCTGAGTGGAACGAGCTCGAAGCGGTCTTCATGCAGGATGCCTATCACGCTGTCCGAGCCGGAGCCGGGAGTGGCGGCGATGGCGGCGCACTCAAGGATCTTCCCCAGGTGAAGCGCAAGCCCGCGGTCAAAGCCGTGGCGTATCGGCAGCGCGGCAAAGACGGACGGGTCGTACGCGCGACCTGCAAGCACCACTTCGGCGCCGCTATCCAGTGCGCGCAGTATCGGGTCCACTCCGATCTGTCCCACGATATGAGGCGTCTCGCGCACGGTCGCTTCGTTCAACTGCCCTTCGTGATCAAGCGGAGTCACCCGGCCCGCCGCCAGCTTTTCCAGCACCAACTCGTGCGGCAGATCACTGGCAATCACCGCCATACTGAAGCGCAAGCCCTCTTCGGTGGCGATCTCTTCGATGATCTCTCTCGTCCATTGCAGGTGGGGCAGCGCACCGCAGCCGCCGGCGCTGCCGATGACCACCGGAATGCGGCGTGGAATCGCGGCGGTCAGCATTAGGCGCAGGTCGCGTTTGACTCCGCTGCGATCGGTAAACGACTTTCCGCTGCCGAGATAGTAGGGGCCCGGGTCGGTGGAGCCGGCGTCCACGGCGATCAGGTCCGGTTGCATTGCCATGCCGGCGTTGAAAGACGATTCCGGGAAGCCGTAGCCCAGGATCGCGGTTGGGCTTAAGATCGTACAGCGTTTCATGCGCGTGCCTCCAGCAGCGTCAGCGTTCGCATCATCTCATTGTACACCACCACCATGCCTTCATCGTAACCCATACCCGGTTTCACCAGCATGCGCATCGGCCGCGCCGCGAGCGCGAGGTGCACGCAGGCGCGGGCGCTGACATCGGTTTCGTTGCAGGTGCCGCCCTGGTACGCCTCCACGCCTCGGTCGCTGCAGTAGCGAATTGCCTCAACGATGGTGTGCACGCCGCCAAGGTCAGGTGTTTTGATCTGTATCATGTGGCAGCAGCGTGCATCGGCAAACTCGATGATGTCGGCGAGCGTGTTGCACCATTCGTCGGCCACCACTCTGAGCGGACTTCCAAGCCGGGTGAGCCCGGCGGTTATCTCGCCCAGCGCGGCAATCTGGGCTTCTTTGCCGCCGGCGTCAACCGGCCCCTCGATCCAGAGCCGGTGTGGGGTGGCGTCCTCGGCCAGCTTTGCCAGGAAGTCAGTCACGCGGTCAAGACGATCGTTGAAGATCATGCCGAGCGTGCCGTAGACATCGATATGCAGGTCCGGCAGGTAGTCGGGGTCGAGGCGCAACTGCGCCACCCGGCGCACCAGCCAGCGGATGTATTCGCGCAGTTTCTCACCGGAGTGCCCCAGCTTGGTATCTACGGAGTTTATCAGCCCGTGAGGCAGCACGTCCGCCTGCTTCAGAATCATCTTGTCGACCCCGGTGTAGCGGTCGTCGCCGGTCTGCGCGAACAGCGGCACCGGCTCGAGCACCAGCGGCAGATCGAACTCGCGGCAGACCACCTCGGTCATGGTCCGGTTCGCGGCGAGGGCGGTTGCGTGCAGCAGCGCCTGGGTGAGGCCGTAGCGCAGCGCGGTGTGGATGCGCCGGCCTTCAACCTGCAGGTTGTCGAAGAATCGTGCGTTGGGCAAAAACTCGTCTACCGACCGGCCCACAAGCAGCGGCGTGAGGTGGGCTTCGAGAAACGGAATATACTGCTCGGGGAGGAAGAGCGGGTCGCGCCCTCCGGCGCCGGAGTACTGCACCGCGGCGCAATCGCCAATCGCGGTGCACCCGTTCTCCAGCAGCAGCAGAATCGAGATCGCCCGCCCGGCCTGTCTGATCGCGGTGAACCCGGGGGTCAGCGGGTCGCCGCGGTAGACAAATCCGTCCTGTTCCGCTCCCACTTTGATGGCGCGCTGATCGTCAAAGAAGAAGCCGGCGTATCCGGCGCTGTAACAGACCCGTTGGATGGTCATTTTGGTCTCCCTACCAGGTTGCCCTTGCTCACCGCGTAGATGTCGTCGATAACCATCTGGAAGCAGGGAGGGCGGTCTTCGTGCTTCGCCCGCTCGGCGATGCAGGCGCGATGATACTCCATCACCTCAGGCGGCACCGGGACGTTTCCCGGTTCGTAGATACGCACCGCGCCGTTGAGGTCTCGGACCGGCAGCAACTTGCCGCGGTTGTGTCTGCTCGGCGCGAAGGGGACGTCAATCACGCCCGCCTCGAAGGCGCGTACCGTTCCGTCCAGCAGGGAGCCGGAACCCAGCTCGGCAACACGGGTCATGACGGCGCGTACCTCGCTTTTGATGCGATCGGCCTCAGCCTGTACTTCCGGGGCGTCCAACGGCGGCTGGTCGGACAGCATGTTGATCACCTGGCGGGTGGCCTCGAGCCCCTGGCGATTTGCTTCCATGGTGGGGATGCCCATCGCTTCGTGCGGTGTCTTGACGATCACCTTGGTTGCGCGACCCATCGCCGCCACGGCCGCTCCCCACGCGATCACGCCAAAGGCGCGCGCCTCGCTCTCCGGGAAGCCGCCCATCCACTGGTGGAACACCGTGGTGAGTTCGTAGTCGGTGAAGCCTGCCTCGGTGAAGTACTCGTGGCCGAGCTCCCGCAGTGCGTGCATCGCCGCTACGTCCTGTACGTAGCTTCCGGCCTGCCCGTAGCCGAGGGTGATCGATCGCACTCCCTGCTGCAGGGCCAGCAACCCCTCGATGACCGCCACGGCGTGGCTGATGCACGGCGGCACGAGTGTGCCCGAAAGCGGGCCAAACGGCTCGCGGTTGATCCGAACGCCCGCTGCTTCATAGAGCCCCACCAGGCGATCGACGTACTGCCAGTTGCGCAGCGACCGCTGCAGCGGAACATCCTTGGTGTACGGGATGTTGTAGGAGATGCCTCCGCCTTCGAACGACGTGAACCCGGCGGCGAGTGTAATCTCGGCGAGCAGCCGCGCGTCGGGCGTCCCGTGACGGATCTGCACCGGCTTGCTGAGCGCTTCTACCACCGAGCGGCAGGCGGCCACACCGTGGTTCACCGCGGGAAACCCGTTCAGCAGGCTGTGGCCGGACTCTTCTGAACGGGCGATGCCCTTTTCGGCTTCCTGGTAGCGGTTCTGGCGCGTGTAGGCGTCGATGGTGGTGGGGAGCAGATCGCAGTGATCCTGAAGGTAGGTCAGCAGCCGGATGTGCTCCGACAAGAGCGCAACACCGGCTCGCGGCTGCACCAGCACCGCACCCTGAGCATCGGCGGCGGTGAGCGCTGCAGCCATGTTCAGCGAAGAGTCCAGCTCACGATGGAACTGCACCGACTCGTCAAAGTTGACTTCTGCTCCGGTCGGCCAGCTGCTGCGGACTTCGAGCTGCTGTTCGCTGAGTTCAGCCTGCGAAATTGGCGCATCGTGGAAGATCATGGTGTTCCCCCTTTCCAGTGGTCTGCGGCTGCCAGACACGCGGCCCGTTGGAAGCGGCGCGCGGCGTTGGCAAGAAGTGGAAGCAAGTTGTCGCGGTCGCGTAGCCAGCGCCACCGATCAGGAAGCAGGATTGTGCGGCCACGCTCGTCGAGGCTGGCACAACGGAAAAGCGGCGTCAGCGCGTCCGGTTCTTCGGCTGCGAGGAATCCACCGGAGCCCACGAACGTGCGCAGTTCGCGCAGGTCGCTTCCGGTCTGGACCCAGACCGGCCCTTGCGGGGTGTATACTTCGCGCTGCCGACCGGCGTGCCGCTCGAGCGCACCGGTAACGCAGGCAGCTGCCAGCAGGCGGTCGCGAGCATGTTCTGCATCGCTCTGCGGCAGGTGGGCGGGTCGCGCTCGAAGCTCGGCGGCGTAGTCGGACATCCCGGCGGCACACCTGGATATCCCGGCGGGCGAGTGCGGGCCGGAGAGAAACTCCCGGCGCGACTCAACCGCCGCCGGAGCGCTGACCCGCATCCCAAGGTCACCCTCTACGGTACGCAGCACGTCCGGTGGCGGAGGCCCCTTCTGCACCACGCGCTGTCCGTCGGCCTGCAGCTGCGCGCCGGCGGTGTAGACGTCGGTCGTTGCGCCGCCCAGGTCCACAACACAGATACCGCCCCACTCGGATTCGAGACGTGACAGCGCGCCAACAAACTCGTAGACCACCAGTGGGGTAGGTTCGACGGGCTCGGCGGTGAGCTGCCGCAGATCGTCGAGGCCTTTGCCGCTGGTAATCGAGCGGATGAAGATCTCGCGGATCGCGGCGCGGGCCGGCTCGGGGTTGGGGGCGTCGAGCTCCGGCAGAATGTTCTCAGCGATGGCGAGTGGGAAGGCCGTCAGGCGCTCGCGCACGCGGTCGGTCATGGCGCGGTTGCCCGCGTACACTATGTGCGGTCGCGCGCTGAGACGGGCGAGCAGCGCGCTGTTGTGTTCGACGTACTGGCGGTTTCCGCCGTCGGTGCCGCCGGTTAAGAGGATGATGTCGGGATTGATCTGGTCGATGGTGCGCACGTCGTCTTCGGTCAGTTCGTACGAGAAAACGCGGCTGATTCTGGCTCCAGCGGAAAGGGCGGTCCGACGCGCCATGGCGAGGGTGAGCTCCGGCACTATTCCGACGGCCACAACCGAGAGACCGCCCTTGGCGGATGAAGAACAGACTACGGGACAGGCGCCGCCTGCCGGAGCTTCAGCGCTGCGGCCCGGCACGGCGGTGGAACCCCGGTTCGCGGCAGCGGCGGGGACGCGGTTGTCCGCGGTGCGCAGGATCCGGACCAGCTCCAATACTCCGGTGGGCAGGTGTTCGACCGTTGTGGGCGTGCTTGCACGGCGCACCAGGGAGAGACGTCCGTCACGCAGCACAAAGTGCCCCGCCTTGGTCCAGGTGGACCCGACGTCAACCGCGATCACCTCCGCAGTGCCGTTGTGGCCGTTGCGGTCGTTGCCGCGATCGTTGTAGTGGCCGCGGTCGCTGTAGTGGCCGCCGCGTCCTCCGCTGGAATTGTTCATCGGGCCGGCACCGCCTTCGCTGCGCAGTCGGCTGCGAGGAACTCGGCCACACTGTCCAGATCGGCGTCAGGGCCGAAAACCCGGTCAAAGCCCATCGAGTGGTACAGCTGCTGAATCTCCGCCGGCTCGCGCTTTCCGATTACGAGGTTGCCTCCCACGTAGAGCACGATGTCGCCAATGCCGCGCTCAATGCAGCGGTCGCGGAATCCGGCACAGTCTATCTCGCCGTGACCGTAGAGCGAAGAGACAAGCACGGCGCTTGCGCCGGTTTCGATGGCGGCATCGATGAACTCGTCCTGGCTCACCATGACGCCAAGGTTGACAACAGTGAAGCCGCGGTCGCTGAAGAACGCCTCCAGGATCTTGTTGCCGACCGCGTGGCAATCACTCCCAATCACGCCCAGTACGATCACGCACGGTCTCATTCTGCTGCCTCATTGGGTGAGCAGGGCCGATATTCGCTCTTCCAGGTAGATGAGCGAGCCCCGTTCAATCTGATGGGTGAACTCCAGCAACCAGCCGCCCGCCTCCTTGAAGCGGGGGAGAGCGGCGCGATAGCCGGGCAAGTGGTCCAGCGCAACTCCCGGAGGAATTATCACCAGGTCGACATCGGCCAGGAACTCGATCAGATCCGGTTCATCACCAATCAGGGCGCGGCGAACGATATTGGACGAGAGTTGCAGCTGGCCCAGTTTCTGCTCGATGACTTCCGCAAATCGCGGGCTCACGGTCAGCAGAGCGATGCGGCTCTTGTGCCCCAGCGACGCCAGCGAGGCAATGGTCTCCGGACTGGTTGAGACCGCCGCCTGGAAGATCTTTTCTTTGAGTCCGGGCGCCAGATCGAGCACCTCGCGGTAGTGGGTCGAGGTAGTGAGGATGAGATCGAAACCGCGCAGCAGCGTCTCCGGGGCAGGGTGCTGCTTCAGTTCAGAAAGCAGAATCTTGTGCATCCAGGAACGGGAAACGTAGAGCAGCTGATTCTCGTAGATGGTCATTGCCTCTGGATTGCAGTCGATCCCGGCAAGGTTGAACTCGCGCAGCTGCTGTTCGCGCTCCAGAATCTTGACCTGGACGTAGGTGCGAATCTCTTCCAGCGAAAACTCCAGCTCGAGCATGCCGTGGATCATTTCGTCGATGAGGTCCATCGCGCGTTCTTTGCGTCCTGCGGTGGACGCGCCGGCGCTCTGCGCGATGTAGGTGCCGCTGCCGCGCACCACTTCCAGAATGCCTTCACGCGACAATTCTTCGTAGGCGCGGGTGATGGTGCCCCGCGCAACCCCGAGTTGATCGGCCAGCTCACGCTCGGTCGGCAACCGTTCTCCTGCTGCTACCGCGCCGCTGCGAGCCAGACGCGTGACCCGCTCAATCACCTGCCGGTAGACCGGTACATCACGTGTGCGGTCAATTCCTTCGCTCCAGTCCACCCTGCCTCCTCGCCGGTGCCGATCCTCGCCGGCATCAATTGGTCCACCACTACGCGTTAAGTATGGTCCAATTATAAGTGGACTACTCCAATTTTGCAACTCTTTTCTTGTGTGGTGGCAGTGCACATGGAACAGTTCAAGCTTGACGCCTCGCAATTCTGCTGGGATAATGGCGCTTACAGCCAAAACAACTGGGAGATCTCTGCGCAGTGTATAATCCGAAGCTCGTTGTTACTCGTGCACCGCATATCAAGATCAAGGTGGAAAACACCCGCCAGATCATGCTCGAAGTCATATTGGCTCTTCTTCCGGCTACGGCCATGGGGATCTATCTCTTTGGCGGGAACGCAGCGGCGGTGGTTGTTGCCGCCGTAGTGGCGGCCATTGTTACGGAAGCGGCCGTTGACCGCAGGTTTTCCAACCCTTCGGAGATTTTCGGAGACGGCAGCGCCGCGCTGACCGGCCTGTTGCTGGCTCTCTCGCTGCCGCCGTCCATCGCTCCCGGGTATGCTGCGGCCGGCTCCGTGGCGGCGATTCTCTTCGGCAAGGTCCTGCAGGGAGGGCTTGGCAAGAACCTGTTCAATCCCGCGTTGGTCGGGCGCGCGGTCATGATGGTGATCTGGCCCGCGGCAATGACCACCTGGGTGAGTCCTTTTGACGGTGCAACCTCCGCCACGCCGCTGATAAGCGGGGAGGCTACGCTGTCGGCTCTGTTTCTCGGCACCGTCCCCGGGAGCATCGGCGAGACGTCGGCGCTGTTGCTGCTGGCGGGGGCTCTGTTTCTGAACATCCGTGGCCGTATACATTGGCAGATTCCTTTTTTCTTTGTTCTCGGCAGCGTGTTGACCGCTGTTGCCTTTCGCGCCAATCCTCTGGCACACGTCTTCGGGGGCGGTCTCATGATCGGTGCTCTGTTCATGGCCACCGATTGGGTAACCTCTCCCATGACACCCAACGGGAAGGTGATATTCGGTATCGGGTGCGGAGTTCTTACGGTACTTATTCGTGAGCTTGGCCGGTATCCGGAAGGAGTCACCTACGCGATTCTGCTGATGAATGCAACGGTACCGTTACTCGACCGGTACCTCAAGCATAAGGCACTCGGGGAGGCGTGAGCATGGACAGGCCGAAGACACTTTCTTCTATTGTTGTTGTGACCGGTACCGTGGTCGTCTGTGTTGCCCTTCTTGTTTCGGCGCGTTCGCTGGTTCTTGGATTCGATCGAGCGCCGATTGCTGCGGCCACGCTGGAAGTTCTGCAGGAGCTCTTCCCGGACGCGGAGCAGTTTCAGGGCGTGCTTCCGGATGATGCGAGTGAAGCGGAGATTCAAGCGGCCGAACGTGAAGAGGGCCCGCAGTTTCCGGTCTATCTTGCTCTGGCCGACGGCGAGCTGATCGGTACGGCCGTTCGTGGCGCGGGTGAGGGATACCAGAGCACCATCCGCGTCCTGGTGGCGCTGGATCGCTCCGGTACGATTCGGGCGGTTCGGGTTACCCATCAGGATGAGACGCCGGGTCTGGGTGACGTGATTCTGGAGGACGAGTTTCTCGACAGCTTTGTTGGAAAAGACCGGGACGATTCTATCGACATTGATGCCGATGCTGACTCCATCAGTGGCGCCACCTTGTCCGCCGAGGGTGCCGCCGAGGGCGTTCGTGATGCGCTGGCACGCTACGAGGGGGTTGCGCGATGAACTATCCGTTATTCAAAAGACCGGCGCTGGCGTTGCTTTTTCCCGCACTCGCACCGACACTTGGTGGCGCGGTTTCGGTCCGAGCCGGCCTGGTGCTTGGGGCGGTGATCCTCGTTGCGGTACTGGTAACCGCTCCATACAACGTGGTGCTCGCCGGGCGTGTTCCCCGTGCCGTTCGTCTCGTCGGCACAGCGGTTCTTGCGGTTACTGTTTCGACACTGGCGCGGTTCGTTCTGTCCGTGACCGACCCCTTTGTGTCGGAAGCGCTTGGGGTGTTCCTGCCGCTGGTAACCATCAACGTGGTGATTCTGCGGCAGGGTGTTCTGTATGAGGCGGATGAGGCGCAGCCTCGCGCGGCAACGCAGTTCGCACAAAGCGCCTGGCTGGCGCTGCTGCTCATGGGGGCGCTGGTCGGCATCGGTGCGGTGCGCGAAGTTTTGCTCACCGGAGCCCTTGGTCAGACGGCAATTCTTGCCATTGATCTTTCGTTTTTCGGAGGTCCGGGGGGCGTGCTGATTGTGGTAGGGTCGCTGCTCGCCGTCGGGCAGGCGCTGCGTCTGGCTTCACAGCGGAGAGGAGATGCGTCACATGGCTGAGTTTGGATATCTGCTGATCGGAGGGGTCCTCTGGAACAACGTGATCGTCACGCACCTGCTCGGGCTGTATCCGTTCCTCGGCGAGCGTCCTGCTACCGTTGCCCAGAATGGGATTCTGGGCCTCGTCACAACCGTCCTGGTCGTTGTCGCAGTAACGGCCGGCTTCGCCCTGCGGTCTATGGTGCTGGTGCCGATGGAACTGATCTACCTGGAGCACCTCACGCTGGTTCTGGTCCTGATTGTACTGCTGGCGGGCGCGGCCCGCGTGTTGCGTCGGGCACCGGCCTGGATGCCCGAACACCTCGTGCTTCGCGTATCCCTGAACAGCGCCGCCCTGGGGGTGGTGATTCTGTCGTTGGAGCGGGCCGCCGGGCCGGCTCACACCATCGTTGCGGCGCTGGGGCTGGGCCTTGGCGTGACGGTACTGCTGGTTCTGGTTGAGGCAATAGAAGAGCGACCTGAGACCAAACTGCTGCCGGCCTGGTTGCGGGGAATGCCGCTGCAGTTCATGACGCTCGGCATGATCGCTTTGGCCCTGCAGGGATTCTCCGGAATAGGGTGAGGGAGGAAATAATGCCGGTATCGACTTCTGAAGTGAAACGGCGCGCGAAAACCTTTCAGCGCGGCATCGATCTGCCCCACAATAAGCACTATACCGACGGCAAGGCGGTAGAACGGCTGCCGTTGCCACCGTTTGTGGTAGTTCCACTGCGGCAGCATGCCGGTGAGACGGTGGAGCCCACGGTAAAGCCGGGAGATCACGTATCGGCCGGCGATGTTGTGGGTGATCTTGATGACCGCTGGTGTTCTGCCGTGCACGCCAGTGTCACCGGCGTGGTGAGCGAGGTAGAACCGCGCCCCTTTGGCGACGGAACGATGGTGCCGAGCGTTGTTATCCGCACTACCGAGCAATCGCGCGAAGCACCAGCGTTTGCGGAGAGGGCGGGATGGCAGGACCTCGATCAGCAGACCATCCTTGGTATATTGAAGGATTTCGGAATCGTTGGAATGGCCGGGGCCGGTTTTCCCACCCACATCAATCTGGCGGTGCGGAGCAAGATCCCGATGCTGATCGTCAACGGTGCAGAATGCGAACCGTTCCTCACCAGCGATCACCGCACGATGATAGAACGCACCGACGCGGTTATCGGCGGTGCCGAGATCATTATGCGCTGCATTGGTGCGGACCGCTGCGTCTTCGGTGTAGAAACCAACAAGCCGGACGCGATCGAGGTGCTCCGCGACAAAACGCGCAACAACCCCGCTATGGAGGTCGTGCCCGTAGCAGTAAAGTATCCCCAGGGGTACAAGAAGACGCTGCTGCGGGCGATTACCGGAAAGGACCCGCCGCTCGGCGGCCGGAGTTCCGACGTGGGCTGCATTGTACGCAACGCGTCTACTACCGCTGCCATCTACGAGGCGGTAGCGTTGGGAAAGCCGCTCTACGAACGGGTGATCACCGTCAGCGGGCCGGGCTCGGTGGAGCGATGCGGCAACTACCTGGTTCCAGTTGGAACCACCATCCGGTATGTGCTCGAGTCAATCGGCGTCCGTGCGGAAGATCTGGACGGATACAAGATCATCCGGGGCGGGCCCATGACCGGTCTCGCGGTCGACACGTTGGACGCACCGGTCGTCAAGCCCACCACGGGAATCCTGGTCATGCCGCCGAGCGCAATCCAACCGCAGCACGAATGGATCAATCCCTGCATCCGCTGCAGCGCCTGCGTAAACCATTGCCCGGTCGGGCTGTACCCCAACGAGATCAGCCAGTTTGTCGAGGCGGGGACCCCCGAAGCGGCGGAAGGGCTCCATATCCGTGAATGCTGTGAATGCGCGATCTGCAGCTACGTCTGCCCCAACTATCGCCCCGTAACGCACCTGGTGATGGAAGGCAAGGCGATGCTCCGGCAGCGTTCCCGATAGAGACCGTTCCCGACAGGCGTGCGTTCCCGACAGGCGTCGTTGTCACAGGTCGAAGCCGTATCCTGCGAACAGGTGGATACTGTTGATGCGCGTGTTCCCGTATCCCAGGAATGAGGACGTGGTGTCTTCATCGAAGATCCTGGTAAAGGTGCGGCTGTAGCGGATCTCGGCGTTCCACGCGCCGCTTCCAACGCGGCGCTCGTAGCCGGCACCAATCGTCGCCGCGAAGACAAACCTGTTGTCAGGGGTGACGGAGCCGCTATCCAATGTGAAGATGATCTCCTCCTTCACTTTGCGCCGAACATCACCCAGGATGAGCCCTGGTTCCGGGCCGACCAGGCCATAGATCGCACCGGAAGCTCCAACCTCGAGTTTGGGTTTCAGCAGTAACGGCATGGTCAGAACCGTGGCTTGTTGTGTCCCTTTTCCCCTGAAAATGGGAATGATGCTTTCAGTGGTTCTTCCGCCAGTGAGGGTTCCAACGAGAAGCTCTATTTGTACGGCCAGGGTTGGCCTCAGCCCGATCTCCAGAAATCCTCCGCCAAAGAAGCCCAGGCTCACTGCGTTGCTTGCACTGATGTCGGGATACGTATCGTCGTAGGCAGCCGTCTGGTCTTGCCAGTCGGAGCCGCTGAACCATGCAAGATTGGCCCCGACCTTTGGGCCGAGCCGAAGCGTCTGAGCCTGTACCTGGTTGTCCGTTGCCAACAGGATTACCACGGTCAGCAAGACAAGGGCGAACCCCTTTCCGAAACCGAATACTCGAAACCTCAACACATCGGGCCTCCTCATGTGTTCGTGGCTTCCCTCGGCGACTGACGGCGAAGTGGAACGCGTTCATTGCGTATACCCGGATTATTGCATGCAATACCCGAATTTGCTATCGAAACCTACAACTTGGGCGCACGACGATTTCGTTGGATAGAAAGGGACCAATTACCGCGATTCGCCGATTCGGGTCTGATTTATTATACTGTAAGTGCAGGAGGAACATATGGCACAGCAACGAAATCCTTTTCAAGAAGGGCTCTATGCCGGTCTGGGACTTGCCCTGCGCGCCAAGGAGCGAATCGAGGAGTTCGGCAAAAAGATCTCTGATGAGTACAACATGAGTGAGGAAGAGGGCAAGAAGTTCATGGATGATCTTGTCACACAGTCAGAAGAGACCCGAACCCGGCTCGATGAAGTGATCGAAAAGCGTCTGGAAGCTTTCCTGGAGCAGTCGGAAATCCCCAAGAAGCAGGACATCGATGCTCTGTCGAGCAAGATCGACAATCTGGAAAAGAAACTCGGGAGCAAGTGACGCACTAAAGGGGAACGGCAATCTTGCGACGTAAGCTGCGCAGAGGAGCGGTTGTCTCGCGTTACGCGGAGATCATTTCCGTTCTTGCGAAGTACGGCCTGGCAGAGTTCGTGAGCCATCGGCCGTTTCTGCGCAGACTCTCAATTCCGCTCACCAGAAGCGGCGGCCGCTATCGGCC
>PWMO01000432.1 GCA_003558175.1 Spirochaetaceae bacterium | reverse complement strand
GCGAGCGGGCGATCCCGTCGGAGATCTTTGAGGATCTGGCGGCGGGACTGAACCACTCCGAGATCGGCGCAATGATTGCCGAAAACTGGAACTTCCCTGAGGCGCTGGTCTACGCAATTAAGTACCACCATACGCCGCAATCGGCTCCGTCGTCGTTTCGCGACGTGGTGTACACGGTGTACCTGGCCAACGCACTGTGCCATGTGCGCGATGCGGGCGTGGGTATAGAGCAGATCGATCCGCAGGTGCTTGCCGCGTTCCACATAACATCGGAAGACCAGCTGAACACCATCGAAAGCCGCCTTGACGAAGCGTTCGTGCGCGAGTCGCTCTCGCGAGCCTGATCTCAGCGGCCTGAGGCTGCGGGCGCGAAGGCAACAGATTCCGCCTGGTCCCAACCGATGCCACTTGACGCAGAGACCGCAGTATAGTATTTTTACTATATAATAGCTGCTCAGGAGGAGAGCAATGGCGATACGAGTCTATACTACGCCCACCTGCGGTTACTGCAATCAGCTGAAGCAGTACTTCCGCGAGAACCGGGTGCCGTTTACCGAATACAACGTGGCCGGCGATCTGCGTCGTGCCGATGAGATGGTCAAGAAGTCCGGCCAGATGGGAGTGCCGGTGGTGGACATACACGGCAAGGTGATCGTAGGCTTTAACAAGGCAGAGATCGACCGCGCACTGAAGCGCTGACGCCCAGGCGTCAACGCAGCAAGGAGCATTTATGAGTTACGACACACGTGCAACATACAGAGAGGGAATGGCGTTCGATATTGATCTCAACGGGCATGCGTTGGGCGTTGACGCCGGAGCCGACCACGGGGGCCGCAACTACGGCCCATCACCCAAATCCATGATGCTGGCGGGGCTTTCCGGCTGCACCGGGATGGACGTGGTGGCAATTCTCGGCAAGATGCAGATGCCCTACGACAGTTTTTCCATCGAGATCAGCGCCGAGTCGGCGGATTCCCACCCGCACGTCTACACCAGGATCCACATCAGGTACCTGTTCAGCGGTGCCGAGGTTGATCGTGCCAAAGTTGAAAAAGCGGTCAAGCTGTCCCTCGACAGGTACTGCCCGGTTGCGGCTACTCTGAAGCACACCGCAGAGTTGAGCCACGAGATACTGATCAACGAGTAGTCTGACGGGCGGTCTGCGATACAATCGCCTGCCACCACTGATAGAGCACAATTCCCGTCGCAACAGCGACGTTCAAGGATCCCTTGACGCCGGCCGTGGGAAGTGAGACGCGGCCGGCCGACTGTCCGGCGAGCACGAGCGCTTCACCGCTTACGCCCAGCTCTTCCGCACCCACAATCGCCAGTCCCGCAGCCGGAAAGGCAAACTGTGCCAGCGGTGTGCCGCCGGTCTCGACCGCGAACAGCGCCACACCGCCACCGTCGGTTGCGACCTCCACCGCTTCCACCGCCTGCTGCAGCGTCGCTCTGTGCCACGGGATAACGTCGACGGTACCCATGGACGCCCGCGCGGCACGGGGATGCTGTGGCGACGCGCAGCCCTCGGAGAGAAAGATGCCCCGGACGGCAAATGAATCCGCGGCACGAAAGATCGCCCCAACGTTGAAGGGAGAGCGGACGTCGTCGAGATAGAGAAACATCGGCTCGCTGCGACGCGACGATCCGGCGTCATCCGTGGAGGCGGGATCGCCTGTCGCAGACGCGGCCGCGGGCGAAAGCTGAAAGTCCCAATCGGCCGGTGTGTGACCGAGAAACTCCTCAAGCCCGTAGCGTATGTCACTGACGTGCCGCGCGATCTCCGGGCGTGCAGAATCAGGACGTGCGATCTCTGAAAGGCTGCCGGTCGCCTCCAGCTCGTTGGCGTAGCGCTCTGCGCGATCACGCAGCGACGGCGTCAGTTTTTTCTCTGCGGCAACCATTCGTAACAGCGCCTGAAGGTAGCGGTTGTCGGGAATTTCGGCGGCGGTGACGTCGGGGGACGGAAGACCGCGGAGAAAATACTCGAGGCGCAGCAGAATACGGGATATCTTGCGCAGTCGGGTCTTTGGCGGCAGCTCGCCAAGCTTCTTCAGCGTTATCATACGCGGGGATTGCGCGGCACGCTGTCCCGGGCGTCGCGGGTCCCGGAGCCGCGCGCTCAGAACGCCTGCTTCGCCATCTCGTAGAGATCGCTCTCCGAAAGCGCCACCGGCGACAGGTTGACCATCTCGAATGACGCCGCAACCTCGGCAATCTCGGCGATATCCTCCAGCGAAAGGTCAAAGTCGCGCAGGCGCCCCGGAAGTCCCAGCCTGGCAATAATGCGACGCGCCACGGTGGACGCCTGCTGCGCATCTTCACCCTCGTGCAACCCGGGCACGTCCTCACCGAGCGCGCGGGCGACCCGGGCAATTTTGGCCGGCTTTACGCTGCAGAAATGGTCCAGGATGTGCGGCAGGAGGGTAGCGGCAACCCAGCTCTTCGGCACGTTGTGCAGTCCATTGATGGCGTAGGTAAGCGCACCGCCGGGACCCTGGCTGCTCATGGACAACCCGATCGCGCACATCAGTCCGGCCTCTCCGGCGCGCAGGCGCGACGCCGTCTCTCCCGGATCGCGGCTCAGCTCGTCAATCGACTCCTTGAGCGTATCAATTGCGCGCAGGAAGAGCGTATCGGACAGGAAGGTCGACTTCACCGAGACGTAGCCTTCGACACATGCGAGGAGCATGTCCATCATGGTGGCCGCGGCGTACTTGGCCGACGCCGCAGTTGCGAGATTGGGATCGAGAAAGACGGCTTTCACCAGTCCCTCCGGTCCGCGAATCACCCGCGCGTGACCGTTCTCCGAATCGGTCAGCACGAACTCGTCACGCAGCATCATGTGGTTGCGGAAAGAGATGGGGACTTCCACGTAAGGGATTGCCGGTTTTTCCGGTATCTCCCCTGCCAGCACTCGGTATATGGAGAGATCCGAAGGAGCCGCAGCCGCTGCACAACGGGCGGCCGAAAGTGCCTTCATGCCTCCGAGCCCTATGACCACCCTGGCCTGGCTTACGCGCACCAGAGAGATGAGCTCATCCAGCGCGGCGTTGGCGCCACCGGGGCCGACGTGATCGAAGAGGATGGTGTGAATGCTCTTTCTGGCCAGCAGCTCTTCGATACGTTCAACGAGCTTGGCCTGCTGGTGCGCGGAATCGGTTACCAGCAGCGCCCGCGTACCGTACCCGGCGACCGTCTGGCCGATTCTGTTTACGATGTCTGGTCCGAAGAGAATCCTGGTCGGAATGTGAAGCAACAGATCGGGCATGGCACCTGCTCAGGGCACGACAGCGGCGAACAGTGCCGCCGACCGGTGCAAACGCGTTGTAGAACTCAAAGGTGTCAACAGGGGAACTGCGTGGAAGGTGTCGGTGTCTGCCTCAGATGCCGAAAGAGTCCATGATGCGGTCTGCAACACTCTCGATCACCGTGTCGTTGATGTAGTTCGGATCTTCAAGCTTGCGCTTGACCTCCGCTATTCGATCTGCCCGTACCTCAGACACACTGCGGACCTGCTCACTGAGTTGATAGAGCTCGGCCTTCAGCCTGGCCTCATCCGAAAACGACACCGAGTCGGTCCCCGGTTTGGCCTGGGGCTTTGCGGCCTTGTTTGCCTGATTAAACCGTTGGATCGGGTCTATCGGACCGAGCCGTTCAATGGACATTGCAGAACCTTCCTTCCTTCACTTCCTTATCGACACACTTCCAACCAATTTTAACCCTTTTTGACCGGCGACACAAGGACTGTGCACTCTCCCTTCACCACGGCCTTCTCCGCCAGCTGCGCGACGACCTCGCCAACCCGGCCGAAGAGGTACTCCTCGTGCAGTTTTGTCATCTCGCGTCCCACCAGTACGGTTGCATCACTCTCTATATCGTGCAGATCCTGCAATAGCTGTACGATTCGGTGCGGAGATTCGTAGAAAACCAGTATTTCTCTCCGGGACAGCAGTTCTGCCAGCCGTTTGCGGCGCCTGCCCTTCTTGGGTGAGAGAAACCCCTCAAAAACGACCGTCTTACCCGGCACGCCGGCCACGCTGAGCAGTGCCGCCAACGCGGAGGGCCCGGGC
>PWMO01000169.1 GCA_003558175.1 Spirochaetaceae bacterium | reverse complement strand
GACGGTGAGCTCGGGATCCTCCGCCAGCCGTTCGATGACGGCCTCCGCAGGCAGCACATGACCCGCCGTTCCGCCGCCGGTGAATACTATCAGTTTCTGCATGCTGCCCTGTCATTACCGATACGCGTGATGTATATTGAATGCTATCATGACTCGTATTCTGATATCAACGCTACTGCTGACTGCCGTGGTAGCAGCCGGAGCAGCCGCCACGTTCGAACCGGCCGAGCGCTACTTTCCACCTTTGACCGCGGCAGACCGTACCAACCTCGCCGCGGGTAAACGCGTCGCCCGGTTTTTTGACGATCCTGCGCAGATGGAGCTGCTTCCGGACACCGTGTATTCGGCCGAGATTCGCGCATCTCTGATCGAACTGGCGCCTTCAATCGGGGTTGAAGCGCTCTACCTGCTTCCTCTTCCCGACAGCCTGACGCAACGGCCTGACTTCGTACTGCGTACGTATAACGTGCTGCGCTCGATCTCTACCATGGAAGGAATCGAGTACTACTCCGCCAGCCGGGAAAGGATGCGGGTATTCTACGTCGAGTCATACGTGATAGATGATCCAGAGAGCCGCCGCGCGATTCGCGACCCGCTGGTGAGCGAGATCCCGCCGCGCGATCGCATCTACGCCTACCAGGAGGACTCCAGCTTCGGCCGCAACAGCTACGAGCTGGACTACAGCCACCGCCGGAACCAGATAGGGCTATCGATGGTCAACCTCACCCGTATGTCCTACGGCATCCTGCCCCTGGTACGCCCCGGCAATCTGGAGATCCATCTCGCCGTGATTCCTACTCAAGACGGCCTGCTGTTCTACGGCAATTGCGGCGTGCGGGTGATCGGGCTGTTTGGAATGCAGGATCGCGTCCAGGCCAGCTTTCAGAATCGCATCGACGCCATCTACCGCTGGTTCAGCGCGCGGATCAGCAGCGAATTCGGCCTGTAGAATCGAGCCTGCCGGACGTCGCCAGAGGGATCGGATCGTTGGTCGGCCCGGGCGTCAGATCGGCCCGGCCGTCAGGTCGGCCCGGGCGTCAGAACAGACGAGCCACGAAGATCTGCGACGCGCCGATCAGTCCTCCCAGCAGCGCTCCAAACAGGTTGATGTACTTCAGGTGGCGGGCAATCACCATCAGCAGCAACTGCTCGACCTGCGCTACGTCGAGGCTGTTGACTTTGTCGACCACCAGTCCGCGGACATCAAGCGTCTGGACGATATCCGGAAGCCGCCGATCGACGATGCGGTACACTCCATCGGAGAGGTAGTCGTCAATCTGCAGTTTCCGCTCAGCTTTCATGTTCAGCACCTGGCCGAGCGGCTCGTGTTCCAGGCGGTCGAAGAACCGCGTCATGATGCGCCGCACCGCAGCACAAACCGCTTCTACGGTGGACTCGCTCGAAAGGAGCTGCACTACGGTCCGCTCAATACGTTGCGCCAGATCTTCCGAATCAAGCGCCAGATAGTCTTGTGCCAGTTCCGCAATGGTTGATTGCGCCAGACCGCTGCTCACCACCTCCATCGCGCCGAGCAGACGTTCGCGAGCGGTCGGCACACCAAGGATGCGCAGCACCTCTTCGACCACCTGACGCGCCCGCACCGGAAGATCAATTCTCCCGCGCCAGGCGGCATCGGCGATACCTTGTCGCCTGATCTTTTCTATTGCATCTACGGCGGCGTCTACAATTCGGTTGCGGTTGGCGGGATCTCTCCCCGCGGTCTCCAGAGTCCGAATCAGGTCGTCAACGATCTCCGGCATCCGTTCATCCAGCTGGCGATCGTACTGTGCCGCACTGACGAAGAACCGTTGCAGCAGGCTCAGCTTGTCCAGAATCTCGCTCAGGATTACGCGTCCCTGTCGTGCCATTTCGTGCCGCACATCGGGCTTGCGCAGCCAGGTGATCAGGTGCTCGAACGTGGGATCGTAGACCCCTTTGAGAATTTCGCGAGCACGCTCCACCGTCTCGTGCGAAATAAACTCGCTCATCGGCGTATTGGCCTGCACCTGCCGACTGAACCATTCGTCCACCAACACCAGCAGCTTCTCGCGCAGCTTGCCCGAAAGCAGCGAATCGTATACCCGTTCCGGCAACGCGCGTACCGAGTCTTCGCCACCGGGAATGATCTCTGCCAGCGATTTCTGCGTCACACTCAGCACCGCGTTCCGCACCACCGTGCCCGCCCCCTCGGCAAAGAGGTCCGAGCGCAGCATCTTTTCAACCAGCGAACCGATGGTCTGCTCGGCGCCGTGCACGAGGGTAAACACCGTGTCGCGCGAATGTTCGGACGGCACGGCGTTCAACGTCTCAGTAGTGAAGTGCGCGATGGAATCATGAATAGCGGTACGAAACCGAGGCGATCCGGTGTGCCTGCGCACCGCGTCTTCGGTGAGCAGCTGCGTGGAGACCATGCTGCCGATGCTCTCGGCGAGTTCCGCCCTGCGGCGCGGGATGATACCCGGAGTGAACGGGACCCGAATGCCGAGAAACGTCCGCTCGGCAAGCGGCCGAAACAGCATTCGTATCGCGATGTAATTGGTAACGTAGCCGATCGCCGCGCCGACCAGCGGCGGAATGAGATAGGGCAACCAGGGAACAACGTGTTGCAGCAGTTCGGGCATCGCCTCACTCACCTCTCAATACGCGAGAGGCGGTCTGCGCCTGCTCGACCGTTGTGTATGTGTCGACGTAGGCTCCGAAGACCCAGCCGGAAATCTCATCCCCCGCGACCGATAGCCAGTGATCGCGCTGACCGTCTACCGTATCCAGAAACGGCGTACGCTCGATGACGGCCAGTATCGCGCCGCGGCGAACGTGGCCCTGGATGCTGGACCCCACGGCAGGTTCGCCCTGAATACGCACGTACGCTCGGCGAACCACGGCCCACGACTCGCGCGCCGAAACAACCGGCGTTGGCGGAAGCTCCACCGGATCGGCGCCCCGATCGCATCCCGCCGTCACGGCAAGCAGCACCACCAGCAGCGGCAGCATCCGCATCAGCAGCGCGGCCTGCCGGCTGAAGGCGCGAAAACCGTCAATTGTTATCGAATCGTGCCGACTGCGCGCAGCACCGTCGCTGTACACCTGTTTCATGTCTGCAGCTCTTTCAGTTGTTGGATCTCGTCGCGAACGACGGCAGCCTGCTCAAACTCAAGGTTTTTGGCGTGTTCAAGCATCAGTTTTTCCAGTTCCCGCATCAGGGCTGCCCGCTCTTTGGCTACCAGAATGTTGTGGCTGCGCTTCAGAATGTCGATGGAAATCTGTTCGTTCTTGCGCTTCTCGTCTTTCTCGCGAGTCAAAATGTCCTGCACGGCCTTCTGAATCGTTCGCGGCGTGATTCCGTGGCGACGGTTGTACTCGCCCTGAATCTGCCGTCGCCGATTGGTCTCGTCGATCGCGTCACGCATCGCGTCACTGGTCTTATCGGCGTACATGATCACCTTGCCGTTCTCATTGCGCGCCGCGCGCCCGATGATCTGAATCAGAGACCTTGACGACCGCAGGAAACCGATCTTGTCGGCATCCAGAATTGCAATCAACGATACTTCCGGCAGATCGATCCCCTCACGGAGCAGATTGATCCCGACCAGGACATCGTACCGTCCCAGGCGCAGGTCCGTCAGCAGCTCCACCCGTTCGATTGTCTCGACCTCAGAATGAATATAGCGCACGTTCAGGCCCAGATTGAGGAGATAACTGGTGAGGTCTTCGGCCATCTTCTTGGTCAACGTGGTCACCAGCACGCGTTCTCCGGCGGCTATCCGCTCGCGGATTTGCCCGTAGAGATGCTCAATCTGCCCCTCGGTCGGGTGAATCTCGATTTCGGGATCGAGCAGTCCGGTCGGTCGGATTATCTGCTCTACCAGCTGCTGCGATTTCTGCACCTCCTCGTCTCCCGGCGTGGCGGAGACGCAGATCAATCGGGTCACCAGCGCGTCAAACTCTTCAAACACCAGCGGACGGTTATCAAGTGCCGAAGGGAGCCGAAAGCCGTAGTTCACCAGCGACGTCTTGCGTGAGCGGTCACCGGCATACATCCCGCGAATCTGCGGAATCGTGACGTGCGATTCGTCAATGAACGTCAGAAAGCTGTCGGGAAAGTAATCGAGCAGCACCGCCGGTCGCTCGCCCTCGTCGCGCCCGCTGAGATGGCGTGAGTAGTTTTCGATCCCGGGGCAGTACCCCATCTCCTGCAGCATCTCGACATCGTACATGGTGCGGCTACGCAAGCGCTGTGCCTCTGCAACCCGGTCGGCGTTCAGCAGCTCCTGATACCGCGTTTCCAGCTCGGCGCGAATGCGTTCAACCGCCGTGGCTATCTGGCTCTCCTGCGTAACGAAGTGCTTGGCGGGATAGATCACCGCCACCTGTCGCTGGTCGAGCGTTTCGCCGGAAACCGGATGCACCACGCGAATGCGCTCCACTTCGTCCCAGCTGAGCTCCACCCGGTATACGTGCTCACTGTAGGCGGGAAAGATCTCAATCACGTCACCCTTGATGCGAAACGTGCCTCGAGATAACGTGACATCGTTGCGTTCGTACTGGAGGTTGACCAGGCGCCGTTTGAGCTCATTCAAATCCAGCGTCGTGCCGACATCCAGTCGGATGCGCATGCTGCGATAATCGGTCGGGCTTCCCAGACCGTAGATGCACGAAACGGTCGCCACCACGATTACATCGGTGCGTTCAAACAGGTTGGTAGTGGCCGCCAGTCTCAGACGGTCGATCTCTTCATTTATCGAGGCGTCTTTCTCTATATAGAGATCCCGTGAAGCAACGTACGCCTCCGGCTGATAGTAGTCATAGTAGGAGACAAAATACTCGACCGCGTTGTCCGGAAAAAACTCTTTGAACTCACGGTACAGCTGGGCGGCGAGCGTCTTGTTGTGCGAGACAACCAGCGTTGGGACCTGTAGCTGTTCAATGATCCGCGCCATAGTGTAGGTCTTGCCCGACCCGGTGACGCCTTTGAGCGTCTGGTAGCGGTATGCCTGTCTGACTCCCGCAACCAGCTTTTCTATGGCCTGCGCCTGGTCACCGGCAGGTTCGTAGGCGGACACAATACGAAAAGGCTTCAACGTTTCTGACTCCGGACAACGTGAGAAAGCGCTACCGACGCGAGCCGCATCAGAACGGGTATCAGTCCCACTGGAACTGTTCCGGCCGCTCGCTCAGTCTGACCGTAGTCTCGCGCCTGGCGTTGCCGCGCATGTAGACAACGGTTACCTCGTCACCCGGGCGCTTGTCCTCGAGTGCTTCATACAGATTGGAGATCGAGCGTGTCGGCACTCCGTCCACTTCCACAATAATGTCGCCGCCGAGATAGATTACCGTTCCGCCGTAACGCACCGCGCTCGCACGACGACCGCCGCGCAATCCGGCGGCCTCGGCGTTGCCACCCTGAACCACCTGCGAAACAAGAATTCCGTCGCTTACCGGCAGATCGGCGTACTGCACCAGTTGCGGAAAGAGCTGGCGCGGAACGATGTCAATCCAGCCCCGGCGTACCGTTCCAAACTCGATCAGATCGGGAACCACCCGCCGCGCCGTGTCCACCGGAACGGCAAACCCAATACCTATAGAGCCGCCCGAAGGCGAATATATTACCGTGTTTATTCCGATCATCAGTCCGGCAGCGTCGAGTAACGGGCCACCGGAATTGCCGGGATTGATCGATGCATCGGTCTGTATCATGTCACGGATCACGAGATCGTTGGCGGTTCGGATAGGACGGCCAAGCCCGCTCACAATACCGACGGTGAGCGTCCGGTCAAGCGCGAACGGATTGCCGATAGCCAGCACCTTCTGACCAACCCGCAGGTCAGCGGACGAGCCCATCGGGATTGTCACCAGATTTCGTCCCTCCGGGTCAAAGCGAATCACGGCCAGGTCATTCTCCGGATCCGCGCCCACCACCTCGCCTGCAAAACGGGTGCCGTCGGCAAGCGTGACAAACACTTTGAACGCGCGATCGACCACGTGAGCATTGGTAAGGATGTAGCCACGGCGATCTATGATCGATCCGGAACCCGATGTTCCCGGGCGCGGCACCGGCTCCAGAAACCAGTTGTACGATACCGTTTCAGTTGAGATATTGACCACCGCTTCATTGCGCTGCTCGTAGATGCGGATGTTCTCCGCCTCCCACTCGGAGAATCCGTTGCCGGTGTGCAGGGCAACCGATTCATCCGTGCGAACGTGGTTGGTTTGCAGCGCAAACGTCTCCGGGCTCGAGACGGCGGTTGCAGATTCCAGGCGGGTCTCGTTGGTCAAGGGCAGACGAACAATCCCGAAACCAACCGACAGAAGCAGCACCAGCAGCGCGCTTGAGATTGTAAAGAACACCACCTGGCGCCGGCTGTAGAGTTTCATGGACCTTCCCCTCACGGCGTTATCATACTGAATGAGCCTGCGCTTGCCAACAGCGCTGGAGCGCTGAGCAACGGAGGAGCGGAGCAGCAGGCATGGTGGCGGCTTCTCCGGGTTCGGTGGCCGCCGCTCAAGCGTCCACAGCCGGCGGCGGACCGGTTCAGCCGGCCCCGCCCTCCCATTCTCCGGACAGCGGCAGTTCGTCTGCAGGGTTTCCCGTTCGTTCGCCCAGTCTTCTATGCTGCACAGCCTCCAGCAGGTGATACCTTCCGATCCTGTCCGACCCTTCAAGATCTGCGATCGTTCGAGCCACCCGCAGCACGCTGTGCTGGGCACGGTTGGACAGGCCGAGTCTGCCGGAAATCTCGGCCAGCTGCTCGAGCACAGCGCTGTCACATGCCTCGACCACCTCGTGCGCCGGCACCCGACCGTTGCGGTCGTACGGGCGATCGCGATAGCGTGCGGCCTGCCGGCCAACCGCCGCCAGTACTCTGCTCCGGATGATCGCACTGCTTTCGCCCCGTTCACCAGTGAGAATGGGACGGCCACCGGTCCCGGCCGCTACCCGCAGTTCTATTCGATCGAGTATCGGTCCACCCAGCCGGCGCCAGTAGCGCGCAATCTCGGCCTGACTGCAAAGGCAGATTCTGCCGGCGCGTCCGAGATTGCCGCACGGACAGGGGTTGGTTGCCAGAACCAGCTGGAAGTCCGAAGGAAACCAGTAGTTCCCGGTGGCACGCGCCAGCAGAACCCGTCCGGATTCCATGGGCTCGCGCAGACTCTGCAGCACCGGAGTGCGAAACTGCAGCGCTTCGTCAAGAAACAGCACACCCCTGTGGGCCAGGGAAACTTCGCCTGGTCGTGGTATTGCGCCGCCGCCGATCATTCCTTCGGTGGACGAACTGTGGTGCGGACTCCTATACGGCGGTTGCCTCAGAAGACTGACGCCGGGAGCCAGCACACCGGCAAGCGAATGCACCCGCGTCGCCTCCACCGATTCTTCCACTGTCAGCGGCGGAAGAATACTCGGCAGGGTTCGCGCGGACATCGTCTTACCGGATCCCGGCGGCCCCACCAGGCAGAGATTGTGCCGTCCGGCTGCCGCAATCTCCATCGCCCGGACAATCATCGGTGCGCCACGAAACTGACCGAAATCGGGCGTGCCGGGTTCCTCGCTCGGCGCAGAAACGGCTTCGGGGACGCGCCCTTTCTGCGCGAGGACCTGCGCTCGCGATCCTTTGTCTATCAGTCGCACCGCTTCCAACAGCGTTCCCACAGCCAGCACCTGCCCCCTGGTCAGAACGAGTGCTTCGGCGGCGTTCTGGGCCGGCACCAGAAAGCTGCAAATCCCGCGCTCGGCCCCCTCGCTGACGGCAGCCAGTACCCCCGGCACGGGCCGAATTGATCCGTTGAGAAGCAGTTCACCCAGCACCAGCAGCGAGCGCCGGCCCGAGACCTGGCCGCTGGCGTCGAGAATCGCCACCGCAATTGCCAGATCCAGTCCGGCCCCGCTCTTCGGCACCCCTGCCGGCGATAGATTGACCACAATCCGGTCGCGCGGGTAGTGAAGTCCGGCGCGCCGAACGGCCACCCGTACCCGTTCACGCGCTTCCCGTACCGCACTGCCCGCCAGTCCAACGATATCGGTGCCTGGAATCCCACGCCGAATGTCGACTTCAACCCTGACCACGTGCCCGGTATATCCTGCCGGTACGTAGGTGTATATCTGCATGCTACCCTTCCTGCATCCCTATTACGACAGGAAACGTACCACTGCTTCAGAAACGATAGGTTTTTCTGTAGAAACTGCCGCCGGTAAACCGTCTCTCTTCGCAGGTGCTTACTCTGCGGTGCGAGTCGCAGCCCGGCGGCACCGCGCGCCGGATCACGAGCTTCGAAGCGTTGCGATCGCCTCTTGCACCAGCGAGTCACACAGCTCGTTTCGTTCGTTGCCCGCGTGCCCCTTCACCCAGTGCCATCTGATCTCGATGTCTTGCGCCCACTCCGCCAACTCGCGCCAGAGTTCCTGATTCTTGACCGGTTTGCCGGCGCTGGTCTTCCACCCGTTGCGCTTCCAGCGCGAAATCCAGTCGGTGATGCCACCGCGAACGTATTGCGAGTCCGTAAACAGGTCGGCATCGCAACCGCCGGCGCCACCTCGTTGACTGATCAGCTCCGACGCTTTCTTCAGCGCCTCGATTACCGCCCGCAGTTCCATTCTGTTATTGGTGGTGTACGACTCCGCACCACTTCCGCTCACTATGCTGTTTTGGTGCTGAATGACAAACGCCCAACCTCCGGGACCGGGATTTCCATGGCATCCGCCGTCGGTATAGATCACCAGAGTCTGCTCATCGCCGCTCATCCTGTTGCTCCTGTTGTTCCTGTCGTTCCTGTTGTTCCTGTTGTTCCTGTTGTTCCTGCCGTCCGCGTTCGTACCGGTCCAAGAAGACCCCGGAACTGAATGCCAAGTTGCGACATTTTTTGTTGACAAGTCAACCGATATACCGTATCCTTAACACGCAAATTAAAAAATCAGAGAAAAAGGACTTAGTGCAGATGTCAACGATGATTGCGAGTTACTCAACAGCGGCGAGGGCCCCTCAACAGTGGGCCACCACGGTGCTCTCTGAGCACACCACCATTCTCAGGGCTCCGTTGATCAAGGGCGAAAATGACCGCGAAGGCACACGGTTTCGGCTCGCTTCGATCACGGACATGGACGATCACGGCTTTCTGCCCGTTCCCCAACGCGTCCTGCATCTGGCAAACGCCGAACCTCTGGCACGCAAGTACGAGCTGCAGGATTATGACGTGCTGCTCACCATCGTTGGTACGATCGGGCGCATCACCATCGTACCACCCAATCGCTCCGAACCGTGGATTTCGGCAAGCAACATGCTGATTATCCGCTTTCATGAAGAACGGCGCGCCAACGCAGTTGCATTTACCATGTTTATGAAGGGCCCAAGGGGTCGGGCGATCCTGCAGGAGCTGACGCACGGAACGACCATTCCGATCATCTCCAAGAAAGCGTTTGCCAAAACCCGCATTCCGCAGCTGACCGATGAGGTTCGTGCACTGTCTTCGGAGCTCTTCGAGCAGGAGCGCGAGCTCTACCGCCAGCGAGCTGAGTTGCTGCAGAAGGTCTATCAGTTACAGGCGACCTATCCGCCGGAGTGACTGGACGTTCCACGCCCGGCGTGCTCCAGCAGTGCAGCGATGAAGGTTTCACCGTTGACGGGTACGTCGCCTAACCCCAGAAGCAGGTAGGCGTCGTGCCCGCGAAAAATCACCGGGATGAAAACCGTCCGACCAATGTACGCCAGCTCGGCGTCCGAGCAGCTGACTCGAAGATCGGCGTAAGATTTCAGCTGCTGCTTGAGTATCGCGATGTGGCGGTGGGCCATGACGTTGCGGTAGAGCGAGTTACTCTTGCCAATGCGCGTAAAGCTCAGGCACGGCTCTTCGAGGCCGAGCATGTGCTCGATCTGGTACGCTTCGTCTTTCTCCACCAGAATCGCGCTGAACTTCGCGTTCCAGATGCGGGTAAACTCGATCAAAGACTTGAACAGGCCCCCTTCATTCTTCTTGAACCCGGAAAGAAACTCGTCGTAGTCCAGTCCGCGTTCCTCAACCAGAAGAAGCTTGCCGTTGCTAACTGAATACTGACCCTGGCGCGCCCCCTCTGCGTCCGGACGTCCCTCTATGCGCTCGCCGATAGAATAGAGATCCAGCCCCCCGCTACTCGAGAGTATATCGTCTATCCCGAGCTCGCGCGCGGTCAGCGCTTCTGCCTGACTATCCGAAGCAATCTGCTCTACGAGCCCCTTAAGTGGTTCGTCTTCCGCCGCGTGCACCTGGTCGTACGCACGGCTGCTTATCCGCACCACCCCTTCAGACTCTTCGATTATCGGCGCATCTGCAGCGAGCTGATCCAGTACACGCTGTACAGGAATAATCTCGTACTCACTGGACTCACCGTCCGCCTCAAAGCGGATCGATCCGGATCCCGCTTGCGTCGCAGCGCCCAAGCCGGCACGCCCGCCCTCAGTCTCACGAGCGCCTGCTCCGTCGAACGTTACCGCTTCATCGACCTCTTCGGCTTCTTCAATCTCTTCAAGCTCTTCTTCAAGCTCTTCTTCAAGCTCTTCTTCGAGCTCTTCGAGCTCCGCGATCTCACTCTGATCGAGCGTCTCGTCGGCAGAGGACTCGCCAGAGCCACTGAAATCGAAAAGCCCGAACGTGAATCCTCCATAGACCGAGTCCATGTCGTCCGCCGAATCCAGCTCACCGTCGGTGTCGGTGTCTTCGGCTGCCTCAAGTGACGGCAGCTCTTCCCAATCGGCTTCGCCAACCGGGGCTGTATCCACACTCACCGTACGCTCCTCGGATTCTTCAAATTCTATTGTGGCAGAGCAAGAATCGGCCGACGCTGCTTCGTCCAGTGGTTTGTCCAACCGTTCGTCCGATGCGTTGAAAGAATTCGTGATAGACCCGTCTTCCCATTCTTCGCGCACTTCTGCCAGCTGATCCCAGACGTCCGGCTCTGCTGTCTTCGCGCTCCCGTCCCCCTGCTCGCTATCGAGCCCTTCGACGTCGCCAACCTGTAGCCCAGGCGCCGGGCTGTAAAACCAGGCGTCTTCAGTCTCGCTATCGGACTGCTCCGGCTCCGGCACCAGTTCTTCAGCCAGCGACGCCTCGAGTACGTCTGCGCTGTCTTCGGTTTCCTCAATTCCATAACGTGGCTGCTCGGAACCGAGGGCGCCCCTGCGGAACGCGCCCACTATTTCATCGCCACGTCCCGGCACCGCAACCGGCTGCAACTCGCTGCCGGCTTCATCGACCTCTTCGGCGTCTTCCGCTGCTTCAGCGTCTTCAAGTTCACCGGCTTCCTCGAGCTCTTCCACTTCTTCAGGTTCTTCAGCTTCTTCAGCTTCGTCCGGCTCATCGGCTTGTTCAAACTCATCGGCCGCTTCGAGATCGCCCGCGTCTTCCGGTTCTTCGAGCGGTTCTTCAAGCTCTTCCAGCTCTTCAACGGTTTCGGCTTCTTCTTCAGCTTTGCTTTCACCGTCAGCCCCGCCGACCGGAGCGGTGTCAACCTCGTCGAGTTCCTCGAGCTCGTCAAGCTCTTCAAGATCTTCGGCGTCCTCACGGTTTTCGGCGCCGGCTGCGGCTTCCAACGCGCCTTCGGCCGTATCGACCGCTTCCACCTCAATCGGTTCTGCGGCGGGAACGGCCTCAGCCATACCGGCGTCATCCGCGTCGCTGAGCTCCTCGATCTCTCCCACCTCGTCAAGCTCTTCGGGCTCTTCGGCGTCTTCAAGCTCTTCGGCGTCTTCAAGAGCTTCAACTTCTTGCAGGGATTCGAACTCTTCGGTCCCGGAATTGGTCTGCGGTCGGACTTCATCCTCGTCCGCCGTACTGCTCTGCTCTGGACCGGCGGGAAGCAGAGCCGTCTTGTGCGCTTCAGGAGGACGGTCTGCGATACGCGACCTGCCCCCGTCGGACGCAGTTCCTGCGTCACTGCCTTCCTTCGGCGGCGGCGCGCTGACACCCGCTGTCGCCAGATTGGACACCATCCGTTCGATTATTGATTCCAGCCGGTCGAGGTCGATTCCCTCGCCGCCGCGGCCAATCTGCCTCTTCCCGGCTATGACGTTCAGGATCTCGTCCCAACTCTTGTCAAAGAGCTCGTCCAGCTCCTTGCCCTTGGCCCCTTTGGTGCCGCGCACGCCTCGCTTCAGCTCGCGGCGCACCTCTTCACGGCGGCTTTCCAGTTCACGCCGCCACCGCTCCCAGTCGAGCTCCTCTTTGCTCTCCATGTACTCACGGAGAAAATTGACCTGAAACCGCTTGACACGCTCGGACATTACCACTACGGCGTCCTGTCGCAGATTGAGAAGCAGAAACACAACCAAGAATGTCGTGAGAAAACTGGCAATCAGCAGAACGACCCGCATTGGTGTCGTCATGACAAAATCGCTCTCAGGCACCAGCAGCACGAGGTGAAACTCACCCGCCCGCCGGGAGAAAGCAAGCCGCCGCAGATCTTCACCCAGTTCAACGGCAAAGGGTGGTTCGCCCTCGGCGGTCACCTGCTGCCAATTGGCCGAGACCTGCTCCGCAATCCGGTCGGCCCCGGCAGCAGTAGCATTCAGCACCACACCCTGATCGAGCAAACGAACGACGTCACCGGAACCGATCACGGTGGCGCGAATCAACGCGTTGCGTAGACCGGCCGGAGTCACGTAGAAGAGCGCCGTACCTCGCGGAATTTCGAACCCGTCGCTGGCAACGAAACGATAGACGAAATGATTGGTAGCAGGATGAGTGACGAGATCCGGTTCCACCGCCCCGGGAGAGAGGAGAAAGGGCGTTAGCGGGATATCTTCATCGATTTCGGCAAGCGGTCGGTAGACGCGCGTTGTGGCGTCCTCGCGTGACACGTCGGCGCCCCTGCTGCTGTACCAGAGGCGCTCCCCTTCTATATCAGCAAATCGAGCAAACGAGAAGGACGGCATGCGCTCGCGCAGCTCACCAAAGTAGCTTTCGCGCCATAGAATATCTTCACGGCTCTGATTGACGCGGAAAACGTTCTGCAACGCCGGTTCGTTCAGCGAGGCTGAGAACCGTTCGCGTGCGGCGTCGTGGTAGTTTGCGCTTATCTCGGCTGCGCGGTCCAGCGTGTCTTCCACCGCGGCGCGCACCCTCGGGTCATAGAAGGTGGCCTCTATGTAATCGAAGAGTCCGGAGTAGGCCGCAACCGCGAACCCTGTGAACACCAACACCGCAAAAAGCAGGCTTAGTGCGGTCTTCTGCACAGTGCTCATGATGTGGTGCGAACCTCCCCCAGACGAAACGCCTTCTTTCCGCTTATCGGCCGCTTTGGGGGAAGACTTGACCCCGCCGGGTCGGCACCTACTCGCTGCCGGCCGGCTTGTCCTCCTCGGCCGTGGCGGAATCTCCGTCCTCGGCTACGACTTGGTCCGATGATATGTTCTCCTTAGCTTCCACTTTTTCTTCTTCTGCCGCGGCTACCGTGGAGTCCTGCGTCCCCGCACTTTCATCCGCGGCAGGGGCATCGGTCGCCTTCGCCTTTGCGGGCGACCCCTCTGACCGAGCTGTTTTCTTTTTCTGCTTCGGGGCCTGCGCCTCGACGTCGGTTACAAACTCCAGCAGCACCATTTCGGCCGCATCACCAGAGCGCGGACCCAGCTTGAGTATTCGAGTGTAGCCCCCCGGCCGGCTCTTGAACCGAGGGCCGATCTCGGTAAACAATTTGGCGAGCGCTTTTTTGTTCTTCACGTCCCGTGCCACCATACGACGGTTATGAACGCTGTCTTCCCTGGCACGGGTTACCATCTTCTCGGCCATGCGCCGCACTTCCTGCGCCTTGGTCTGCGTGGTAGTAATACGCTCTTCCAGCAGAAGGGATGTTACCATGTTGCGTTTCAACGCCTTGCGATGCGCGGGACGCCGCCCGAGTCGATTGAAACCGATCTTATGCCTCATTCTCTTCTTCCTTCTGTTCTTCTTCCGCGCGCAGCGCTTTCTTGAGGGCGCTGTAGTCGGTCATGCCGAGAGCCAGATTCCACTCATTGAGTTTCTCCTTTATCTCCTGCAGTGACTTCTTACCAAAGTTGCGCGTTTTGGCAATATCATCCTCGGTTCTGGAGGTCAGATCACCGATGCTGCGAATATTTGCATTCTTCAGACAGTTGCTCGACCGAACCGAGAGCTCGAGCTCTTCTACCGGCGTATCGAGCAGCTTCCGGATGCGCTCTTCTTCCTCGTCTATATCGTCATCCCCAAGAATATCATCTTCATCGAAGTTGATGAAGATCGTAAAGTGGTCCTTGGCGATCTTTGCCGCCTCTGCCACTGAGTCTTCGGGCGACACGGTGCCGTCGGTCCAGACTTCAAAAACCAGCTTGTCGTAATCGGTCCTTTGGCCGACCCTGGTATTCTCGACGTTGTACCGCACGCGTCGAATAGGAGAGAAGAGCGAGTCTATCGGAATGGTTCCGATCACCTCGATATACTTCTCGTTCATTTCAGCAGGCACGTAGCCTCTGCCGAAGTCAATCTGCAGTTCGATCTCAAGATGCGCGTCGTCCATCAGAGTCATAATGTGCTGATCTGCATTCATGACCGTCACGGTATCGTCAACCGCGAACGCTGCGCCGGTCACTGCACCAGGCCCCTTCAGTTCCACAAAGATGGTCTTCTGCTCAACCTCCTGGGTCAGAGCGACCTGCAGCTGCTTGATGTTGTTGATGACATCAGGGGTGTCTTCGATTACCTCTGGAATGGAATCAAACTCGCTCGCCAGCACGTGCGCCGTGCCGTCTTTGTCGTAACTGGTAACTCGAATTGCGGTCACCGCGTAGCCCTGAATCGAGGACAGCAGTATCCGCCGCAGGGTGTTCCCTACCGTCCAGCCGTACCCCCGCTCAAACGGGTGGGCAACGAACTTACCGTAGTTGGCGCTGACCTCGCTATGTTCAAAGGTGATTCCCTTCGGTTTCTTGAATCCCCGTAACAGATTCTTTCGTGCCATCTTAGCTCCTCTTTCTGCAGCGGACGTGACATGCTGAGACACGCCCGCCAATTATGGCCGCGGACGTGTTACAGATACGCGCGTACCTGTTTAGACCCGTCTGCTCTTCCGAGGCCTGCATCCGTTGTGCGGAATCGGGGTAACGTCCTTTATCGAACGCACCTTCAACCCGAGCGCACCAAGCGACCGGATTGCGGACTCCCGCCCTACGCCCGGGCCTTTCACGTACACGTGTACTTCCTGCAGCCCCACGTCTTTTGCCTTGGAAGCCGCCGCTTCAGCGGTAGTTTGAGCCGCATACGGAGTGGACTTCTTCGCGCCGCGGAATCCAAGACCTCCGGCACTGGCCCAGGAGATTCCGTTCCCGGCGAGATCTGTCACCGTGACGATAGTATTGTTGAAGGTCGCCTGAATGTAGACGTTGCCTTCGTATACCGTCTTCTTCTCTTTCTTCTTCTT
>PWMO01000528.1 GCA_003558175.1 Spirochaetaceae bacterium | reverse complement strand
GGATCACGAGGCTGCCGCGCGAGTGTCGCGGCATCCGGGCGTATGCCCTCAGCAGGAGGGCCTGGTTCTTTTCGGGGGACAAACGTCCCACCGTGAGGATGATCGGTTTCGGCAAAGCCATGAAAGTCGTCACGAAGGCATCGGTAGGCGTCGATTGCACCGCCGCGTCGATTTGCTCGAGATCGATTGGGTTGTAGATGGCTTGAACGTTCGAAAGCTTTCCTGGAAACAGACTCTTGAGTTCCTCTGCGGCACCCCGGGAGACGGCGATCACACCATCGGCCTTCGAATACATCCAACCCAGTTCGCGTTTGAGCAACCAGCGCATCGTCTTCCGCTGGCGGTCATCCTGGAGCCAGTTCCGGACATTGGCGTGGAGAACCATGTACAGCGGCGCTGTGAGCATCCCGACCGCGCGCGCCCGCGCCAAAATTCGGGCGGTCCCGATCGAATGGGCGAAGATCGCGGCCGGTTGTGCGTCCTTCATAAGTTCGCGAATCCGGAACAGTGCTCGTGGAGTATCGACCGCCCGAAACGACATATCGCATGAGAGCACCTCTACGTCAGGCTTGACGTCCGCGAGGTAGGGACCCGACTTCCTCGCCAAGAGAAGGACCGGTCGGTAGCGATCATGAGGCCAGTGGTTGAGAAGGTTGACCACGACTCGCTCCGCACCCCCGCCGCGCAGGGCCCCGATCGCCATAACGATGCTTTGTTTGGCTGCCGTCGTTTCCATGGACACCGCGATTGGTATCTATTCTTGGAAAGCGAGATCGGCGCGGGATCTGCGTACGGCGACGGACATCAGTGAAGCCTGGCGCGCTGCGGTTGCCCGCGCATTTGGGCTGATGGATGAGCGTCTGTTATTTCGGTTGTTGCTCTCGCAGGATATCTGGAAAGGCTGAGGGCCACTGGGAGGAACAGGGCGAAGTGGAAATCCCGGCTCTGCTCCAGGCCCAGCGTGAGCGCCATAACGAGGGACGCACCGATCATCGACAGGAACAGCAGCCTCTCTTCGCGGGCAAAGGAGAGCGCACGCATGATGAGCGTCGTGATTACAGAAAGGAACAGTAGAAGACCGACGGTCCCGGTGCCCGTGGCGACTGTGAGGTAGACGCTATGCAGCGAGACGCCGCGGTCCAGGAAGGTGAAGACGTATACTCCACCCTCGAAGTAAGGAAGGATTGCGGTGCCCCCACCACCACTTCCGATACCCAAAAATATGTTATTGAGGTACACCTCGATCGCCGCAGCCCACATCTCGGAACGGTTACCAAATCCTGAGTCTGTAGGGTCCGCTAGGGTTGAAAACCGCTGGATATGGCGCGGTATCCGTTCGGCAAGGAATGGGATTAAGGAGATGACCACAACCGCCAGCGCTCCCAAAGCGAGCAGCGCGCGTGTTGCGGAGATTCGCGTGGCGCTCGCTCTCTCCACGGTCACAAAGAACCACGCGGAAACCGCTAGCACGGCACCAAGGGCAACCAACCCGGTGCGCGAGCCCGCGAGAATCACCAGCACCAGGCCTAGCGGCACGTAGTACAAATAGAGCCACCGATAGCCGGGCACATTGGACCGCTGGAAGAGATAGATCGATACCGGAATGCCCAGGAGGAGCTTGTAGGCAAACCGGTTGGCGGTCATGTTGAAGCCATCGAGCCGGCGATCGACTTGGGCCAAGCCATGCAGGCCGATGTCCATGAACGTAACGATCGCGATCACCGAAATGCCAAGCAGGTACGCGTGCAACAGGACAGAAAGAGCGTTTTTCTCCGAACGCAGAAACGCCAACAACCATACGAAGATCAGAAGCTGGAAGTAGCCGATCGACGAACTGATTGCGACATTTGGGCGATCTGCCCACCCGATACTTGCGAAATTGACTGCCACGAAGACGCCGAACAGCAACACGCTGGTGTCCATCGGGACGGGAACCCGCCCGTACTCATGCCGGCCGAAAATCAGATAGCCGATGGCAAAGAGGAACGCCAGGAGCCCGGCGATCGCCAGCAGGCCAAGCCCGCCAACGCTGATACCGACCACGTGCCCGGCCTGCCATGACATCATGAACACGATCAGGGCGACGAAGGCGAGGACGAGCTTTCTCAGGAGCATGGGAGCGGGCAGTCCAAGAAGCTGTCGCCGGATTTGCGTGGCATCATCAGTGGACCCTTGTCTTCCCGAAGGTATGCGACCGGGACGGCGTGATGCGTTCTTGTGGCATGGGTGCGCTGGCCCTCATCCCGGCCTTCCCCCGGGGGAAAAGGAGGGGGGCTTGAGGGGCTGCTTCAGTAGTAGTAGCCGTAATTGCGTGCCGAGCTCTTGTTGAGCGTGATGCCGAGGATGTTCATCTTTTCCAGAAGCTCAGTGGCTCGCGTGAGATCGCCGCGGTCGGTTTCACCGTCGCTGGCGACGAGGAGCACAGCGTCCAGGTGGGGCGAGAAAGCGAGAACGTCATCGCATACGAGGACGGGGGGCATGTCGATTAGCACGATGCGCGACGGATAGCGTGCCTTCATCTCCTGGATGAGGCTGACCATGCGGGGCGACGAGAGCATCTCGGAGGAGTGCGTCACCGAGTCGTGCCCCGGAAGCACCACCAGGCGCTCAACGCCCTTGAGGTTGAACAGCAGTTCGGGAACCGGGGTCTCTTTCAGCAGGTAATCGCTAATGCCCGGCAGTTCGTCCTGCGTAAGGTAGCGCTGCACCTGCGGCCGCTTGAGATCGAGGTCGAGCAGCAGCACAGTCTGGTTCGCCTCCCGCGCGATGCTGATCGCCAGGTTGATCGACGTGAGGGTCTTGCCACAACCCTCGGTGGGGCTGGTGATCGCCAGCGTCCGCCAGTTGTTGGCGCGCATGCGCTGCAGGACCTTGGTGCGCAGGAGCTTGTAGGGCTCGGAGACCGGGTCGTTCAGGCTCGAGATCACGCGGTTCGCGCGCAGGAACTTCGGGTCTACGTCCAGTTGGCGGGTCTGCGTGTAGACAATCTGGGAGGGCGCTGGGGCCGGCGAGTGATCCCGCTTGCGTGCGTACGGGACTTGGGTCGGCGTGGCGGCGAAGGGGTCGGTTCGCTGTTCCCGGGCGCGTTCGAGGGCTTGTTTGATTCGTTCCATGATGGCTACTCCGGCGGGGTCTGTTCGGCAGGTTCGACGCCCGCCATTGCCAGGATCTCCGCGTAGAGCTCGTCGAGGGGTTGGACCTGGTAGTGGACGAAGGCTAGGGCCGCGGCGATGACTGCGACCACGGCCACCGTGATCAGCAGGCGGCGCTGGCGCAGGGCAGCGCGGTCGGCGTCGGTCCAGATGTGCGGGATCATCGCGAGCGGAGGCATGCCCGTCGCTCGGCGCACGCCGTTCGGGCCGTGAACGCTGCTGTCCAGGCTTTCGCGCGCAAACACGGTTCCGACGCCGCCACCGAGCGCCAGCACGAACCCCATGAACAGGAGCGCTGGGCGGTTGGGGCTGCTGGGCTGCATCGGCAGGGAGGCGGGCTGGATGAGCACGAAGCGCTCGACCTTGCCCTCTTCCTCCAGCGATTCGCCCAGCTGCGCCTGGAGCTGCTTGGTGCGAAGCTCCCGAAGCTGCGCGACCGCAGCGTCGTAGTCGCGGGTCATCGCGCGGTAGTCGCTGTCGATCAGCGAGGTGTTGCTCAGTCGCTGCTCCAGTTCCGCGATTTTTTCCTGAAGGTCGGCCCTGGCGGCGAGCAGCGTGCGGCGTTCGCCAAGCGCGGACTGCAGCTGGCTCTGCAAGCGATCGAAGACCGGGTTGTTCACGTCGCCTCTCGCCTCGGCCTGCAGGCTCTCGAGCTCGCGCTGCAACTTCAGCAGGCTGGGGTGCCGCTCGGTGAAGACTGCGGCCAGGGAGGCATACTCGGCCTCCAGTGCCCGGACTCTGTCGAGGTATCGGGACGGGCTCGTCTGGGCAATCTCGGACTCGAGCTGACTCAGGCGCTCGTTGAGTGCGCGCAGGTCCTGATCATTGCGGCGCAGTTCATCCTCCCTGCGCTGCAGCTGGTTCATATTCATATCCTGCATTTCGGGCAGGCTGTAACGGTGATTCTCCCTGAAGGCCGAGAGGC
>PWMO01000192.1 GCA_003558175.1 Spirochaetaceae bacterium | reverse complement strand
CTGCTGTTTTCGCGCAGCTTGATATCCGCGGCGTTCTTCAGCCGAATGACGGCCGTGGAACGAGCTCCGGTTACCACCACGTCTCCCTGCACCAGTTCGGTGCCGATGTCGGCTCCGACCGACGACCCGCCGCGGCGAACGGAGACACTGCCCTCGAGGTAGGTGATGACGCCCTCTGCGGCGTTGGCGGTAACGGCGAGCAGAGGCAAGAGCAGCAGCGCGAGAACGATTGGCGAACGGCCGGTGTGGTTGGCGTGGCCGGGTTGGCTGGTTTGGATCATGGTTTCCTTCCTCTTCACTCTGCGAACTCCACGATCAGCGATCGACCAGCGTGACGTCGGAAAAGCAAACCTGATCTATATTGTCAACTTCATTTTGATGTCTGCGAGGCGCCGTGTCAAGGGCGGCGCGGGAACCGCCGGAACGCGCCGCGATCCGCCGGAACTCATGATCGGAGATATTTCTGTGACATAGCCATTTCGATTGAAATCTGCTCGCAGTGGTTGCAAATTTCAATGAAAATGGCGAGTCAACATGGCGAGTGAACATGGCGACGAAGGACTCTTACGAAGGTGCAGCCGGGTCGGCGACGTCCGGAACATCGCGATCGAGCGCGGCGAGCCAGACGTCGGCATCGGCGTCGCTGGGCGCACGCCAATCGCCACGCGGCGAGAGCGCACCTCCCGAGCCGACCTTCGGCCCGTTGGGGATGCAGCTGCGCTTGAACTGGCTGCTGCCGAAAAACCGTTTCAGAAAGACTCTCAGCCACTTCTTGATGGCAGGCAGATCGTACTGGTTGATTGACGCCGGGTCGAGTCCGTCCGGGTGGCGGCCGCGCGAGCGATCGCCCCAGACGTGCAGCGCCAGAAACGCAACTTTGGCGGGTGTGAAACCGTAGCGGCTGATGTAGTAGAGGTGAAAGTCCTGCAGCTCGTACGGCCCGATCACCGACTGCGTGCTCTGCGCCGGGCCCAGCCGGCTGGATGGGTTCGCCGGGCCAGTTGGGTCCGCCGCGCCGGACGGGTCCGCCGGGCTGGATGGGGCCGCCTGGTCTGTGTCCGCGGGGATCAGTTCGGGGGAGATCTCGGTCTCGAGCACCGACGCCAGAATGCGTGACGTCGCTTCGTCAAACTGGCCGCTGTCGATGTTCCAGCGGATCAGGTGCTGGATCAGCGTCTTGGGAACCGAGCAGTTGACTGCGTAGTGCGACATGTGGTCGCCCACGCCGTAGGTGGCCCAGCCCAACGCCAGTTCGCTGAGGTCTCCGGTACCCAGCACCAGGCCGCCGTGCAGATTGGCCAGGCGGAACAGAACCGAAGTCCGGGCACCGGCTTGAACGTTCTCAAAGGTGACGTCGTACTGCTTCTCGCCGCGCGCGAACGGGTGACCGATGTCGTTGAACATCTGCATGCACGCCGGGCGGATGTCGATCTCTTCCCAGGAGACGCCGAGCGCCTTCATCAGCTCGATGGCGTTCTCGCGCGTGCGGTTGCTGGTGGCAAAGCCGGGCATGGTGTAGGCCAGAATGGCGGTGCGCGGCCGGCCGAGGCGATCCACCGCCTTTGCGGCCACGATCAGGGCGTGCGTTGAATCGAGCCCGCCCGATACTCCGATGACAATCCGCGCGGTGCCCACCGCCTCGAGACGCTGGATCAGTGCGTTGACCTGGATATTGTAGGCCTCGAAGCAGCGTTCGTCGCGGCGCAGCGGGTCCGCCGGAACGTACGGAAACCGCGCCACCTCGCGTTCGAGTGGAACCGCTCCACCGGGCAGGTCGAAGGCGAAGGGGATGCTGCGCACTGCCGTCACCGCCGGTCGGGCGTTGGCAACGGCGTCCTGCCAGCTGCTGCTGCGCAGCCGGTCCGCCTCGAGCGCTTCGACATCGATATCCGCGGTGAGAAGCTGCTCGCGTCGGGCAAAGCGCTCGGTCTCTCCCAGCAGGTGGGTGTTCTCGTAGATCAGCGCGTGACCGTCCCAGGCGAGGTCGGTGGTGGATTCGCCGGCGCCGGCCGCCGAGTAGAGGTAGGCGGCGATGCAGCGGCCCGACTGGCCGGCCGCGAGCGTGTGGCGATACTCGGACTTGCCGATAGTGATGTTGCTGGCGCTGAGGTTGGTGAGGATTGTCGCACCGGCCATGGCAGCCGTGGTGCTCGGCGGCGTCGGTACCCAGATATCTTCGCAGATCTCCATGTGAAACCGGAAACCGGGCACGTTCAGCGCGTCAAACAGCAGATCCGCACCGACGGGCACCTCGTGACCCAGAACGTTCCACTCGCGCACCGCGCAGGCGGAGGCGGGTTGAAAGTGGCGCTTCTCGTAGAACTCGCGGTAGTTGGGCAGGTAGCTCTTGGGGGTTACGCCCAGGATCTCGCCGTGATACACGGCCACCGCACAGTTGTACAGTGAACCGTCTATGACCAGCGGCAGGCCGACCAGCAGAACGCTCGACAGCCGCCTGCTGGCCTCCGAAATACGCGCCAGAGCGGCGAGCGACCCGTCGATCAGCGCCCGCTGCTGCAGCAGGTCGTCAATGGCGTACGAGGAGATGCAAAGCTCGGGGAACAGAACCAGTGCGGCGTGTTGCCGCGAAGCCCGCCCGGCCAGTCTGATGATTGCCTCGGCGTTGCGTTCAGGGTTGGCAACCGACACGTCCGGGACGGCCACCGCCACACGGACGAAGCCGTGCGCGTACAGCGAATTGAATGGCTGGTTCATCGTGTCGAAATGCTATCCCCGCACCGGGCTGCTGTCAAGGTGCGCCGCAGCCGCGGCGAGGGCAGCTAACGGCGGGCGAGGAAGAGCAGCAGCTGTGCCAGCAGCAGGAGCAGCGCGATGATTCCCAGCGGCGGGAAGCCGGCGTCGAGGGCCAGGCCGGCGACAATCGGGCCGGTGGCAACGCCGAGCGAGAACACCGCATAGAAGACGCCGAAGCCGGTGCCACGGTTGGCGTGATCCGTCTGGTCGACAACCACGGAGCACAACGCCGGGAAGGCAAACCCGTAGCCGGCGCCGTACAGGACCATGGCCGGCGCCAGCAGCAGCATTCCGGACGACAGCGACGCCGTTCCCAGCCCCGCCGCCAGCAGCGCCAGGCCGATGCGGATGAAGGGTCGCCTGCCGTAACGGTCGGAGAGTCCGGACGCGGGAGACAGAAACAGCGCGATCGCCACCAGCGAGAACACGCTGAACAGCGCACCGGTTCTGGCCGCCGAGAAGCCCAGCGCCTCAACGCGCAACGGAAGCGAGTGCGCCAGAGCGCCCATGCCGATCTGTACAAAGAACAGTGCCAGATAGACAAAACGAAGCGGGCGGCTGCGCAGAACGGGAACGATGCGACTGCGAAACGCGAGCCGGCGATCGGGTGCGACCGAGCGCTCGTGATAGCTTTCCGGCAGCAGCGTCGTCACCAGCACTGCCGTCAGCGCCAGCAGCGCGGCAAGCGTAATGAACAGCGGACGAGCGCCGAACCAGGTGCGGAAGAGTCCGCCAGCCGCCGGGCCGATCAGCGCCGCAATTCCCACCGCGGCACCGGAGTAGCCCATCGATCGGCCGACGCGCGTTGACGCTGCGCCGTCGCCCGCATAGGCAAACGCCGCCGGCACCAGCACCGCTCCCCCCACTCCGTGCAGAACCCGCAGCGCTACCAGTTGACCGGGCGAAGCAACCACCGCGTACAGGGCGACCGCAATTCCCGCAGTGGCCATGCCTCCAACGATCCCCACCTTGCGCCCGTAGCGGTCGATCAGGGGGCCCGCTCCCACGTTGCCGACCATGTTGGCGAGCGAGTACGCGGCGAGGATGATGCCGATCATCGTCGCTCCGGCACCAAGCGACGCCGCAAACGGCGACAGCACCGGAAGCTGCGCCATTGTGTCGATGAAACTCACCGTTATGACGAAGTAGGCAAAGAACCCAAGTGTCCGCGAAGCACCGGATACGCCTGCGCCGGGATCGCGGGTTGCTCTTGCCGCGGATCCCGCTGAAGCTGCTCGAGGTTCAATCACGGAACCATTCTATTATAAAATTGGTCAGCTGTCCCAGCCCGCGGCGACGCAGCCCGCAGTGTCACAGTCCGAAGGCG
>PWMO01000057.1 GCA_003558175.1 Spirochaetaceae bacterium | reverse complement strand
CATGCTGGCGCTGTTTCCCCCGGTGATCGGGAATTTTGCCCTCAGTTTCCAGTCGATCGAGTTCTTCTGGCTCGCCATTTTTGGGGTGGTAATCAGCGGGACCCTCACCGCACCCAAGGATCCACTGAAGGGCTGGATTGCCGGGTTTTTCGGGTTGATGATAGCGATGGTGGGGATGGAGGGGATTCACGCCCACGTTCGGTTTTCGTTCGGGCTGTTTGAACTTTCCGGTGGCATCCGCCTCATCCCGGCAATGGTGGGCGCCTTCGGCTTTGCCGAAGTAATCATGATGATGAAGCACACGCGGGTAGAGGTGATCAAGTCCGAGATTACGCGCGTCGTTCCGCGGGTGCGTGATTTCCTGCGCTACTGGAAGACCATCATCCGCTCAGGTCTCATTGGTACGTTCATCGGGGCCATCCCCGGTGTCGGCGAGGATATCGGCGCCTGGGTCAGCTACGATTTCGCGCGCCGTTCGAGCAAGGAGCCCGAGAAATTTGGCCAGGGGAGCATCGAGGGGTTGATGGCCGCCGAAGCGGGCAACAACGCGGCGGTCGGTGGTGCGATAATCCCGGTATTGTCGCTTGCCATCCCCGGGTCGGCACCGGCGGCGGTGCTGCTCGCGGCGATGTTCATCCACGGCGTGCGGCCGGGACCGCTCATCATGATCGAGAATCCGCAGTTCGTGTACTCCGTTGTGGCGATGTTTCTGCTCGCGACAACAGCCATGTTCGTTCTGGGGCTCTCAATGGTACGTGCCCTGGTCAAGGTACTGGAGATCCCGCGCACCAAGCTGATGCCGGTGGTCTTTGTGCTCTGCGTAATTGGCGCGTACGCTGTCGAGTCACGTTACTTCGACATTGTGATCATGGTGGCATTCGGGGTTATTGGTTATGTCATGCAGGAGATGGATTACCCGGTAGCACCGATGGTACTGGGAATCATTCTGGGCGATATTCTGGACCGCAACCTGCGGCGCGCGCTGGTCTTGACCGACGGCGACCTGCTGCCGTTCTTCACCCGGCCGATCTCGCTCGTTCTGATTGCGCTGATTGTGCTCAGCATGGTGGGTAAGACCCACTGGTTCACGGCGCTGACGGCCGGGATGCGGCACCAGATCCGAGCGCTCTTCAGGCTGCGGGACCCGGACGGCGGGCCGGGCGAGCGGCCTTGAGACAATCGGGCCACGGCATCAACCATTGACTATCAAGGACTAAGAAGGAGGGCAATAGCAATTATGACTGCACCGCAGAAACAGCAATCGCAACAAGGCACGGCATCGCACACCGCTCCGATTCGCGCTGGACTGGTGGGCTCGGGGTTTGCGTCAAAGTTTCACTACGAGGCACTGCGGCGTGTCTATGACGCGCGAGTTACCGTTTCCGGCGTGTACTCTCCCACCGGCGAGCGGCGCGACGCCTTCGCTGCTGAACGTGGCATTCGATCGTTTGACTCGCTGGAGGCGCTGATCGATGCCAGCGACGTACTGCACATCAACACACCGCCGGCAACCCACGAGGCGGTGACGGTTGCCGCGCTGAAAGCCGGCAAGAGCTGCATCATCGAGAAGCCGTTCACCGGCTATTTCGGTGATGGGAGCGAATCGTTTGACGGGCGCAGCTTTTCGCGCGAAGCGGGGCTGGCTGCAGCGATGGACAGCGTGCGTCGGATGCTGGAGGCCGAGGCCGCGAGCAGTGGGACGATCTACTATGCCGAGAACTGGGTGTATGCGCCGGCGATCCAGAAAGAGCGTGAGGTAATCGAGAAGACCGGGGCGCAGGTGCTCTGGCTGCATGGTGAGGAGTCGCATTCCGGATCGCACTCGAAGTACTACGGAATCTGGTCGCATTCAGGCGGCGGATCGATTATGGGCAAGGGAGTCCACCCGCTGACCGCCGCGCTCTATCTCAAGGCGGTTGAAGGCCGCGCGCGAAACGGGGTGCCGATCCGGCCCGTGGCGGTCTCTGCGCGGACGCATGCGGTGACCACTGCCGGCTGGTTCCGCGACGAAGGGCATCTGCGCACCTCGTACACCGACATCGAGGATTTCGGCGGCATGCACGTGGTGTTTGAAGACGGCACCTTCGCCGATATCTTCGCCTGTGAGCTGGCGCTTGGCGGGGTGCATAACTGGCTCGGAGTCTACGCCAACAACCATCGCGCAACCTGCCGCATCAACCCCAATAATTCCTTTGAGACCTACAACCCGCGCGAGGAAAACTTCCGTGACATCTACACGGTCGAGAAGATCGACACCAAGCAGGGTTGGACCTTCACCTCGCCGGATGAAGACTGGTTCACCGGCTACCAGCACGAGATGAACGCCTTCTACCGCAGTGTGGCCGAGGGCACCCCGCCTGAATCAGACAGCAGGTTGGCGGCCGACACCACTGCAGTTGTGTATGCTGCCTATGTATCGGCGGCCGATAAGGGACGTGAGGCCGCCGTGCCGCGAGCAGAGGTCGGGTAACGCGCGCGCGTACGCGCTGCGGAAGCGGCAGAGAAAAAAATAGAGAGGGTTGCGAGTATGGCCAAAGCAGATGGGATGAACTACGCACCGCGCGGCAAGGCGGAGCCGGTGTGTAAACCGGGGGAGTTCCGGTTCTCGGTCGCGGGGGTGGATCACGGGCACATTCTGGGCATGACTGCCGGGCTTATGGATTCTGGTGGTGAGCTGGTTGCGGTGCTCGACAGCGGGACGGGAGATCTCGACGGTTTTCGCCGGATGTTCCCCTCGGTGCGGGTTGAAGCCGATGCCGAGGCGCTGTATGCCGACTCTTCCATACAGATGGTGGTCTCGGCGGCGATTCCTTCGGATCGCGGCGCCATCGGGCTGCGCGCTCTTGCCGCCGGCAAGCACTACTTCTGCGACAAAGCGCCGTTTACCACTCGTGCTCAGCTTGAGGCGGCACGCGAGGCAGTGGCGCATACGGGGTTGAAGTGGGCCGTCTGCTACAGCGAGCGAGTGCAGAACGAAGCCGCGGTGCGCGCGGGAGAGTTGGTGCACGAGGGCGCCATTGGCCGGGTGCTGCAGGTGATAGGGATGGGCCCGCACCGGCTGAACGCGAAGTCGAGGCCGGAGTGGTTCTTCCTCAAGGAGCGCTACGGCGGCATCCTGACCGACCTTGGCAGCCATCAGATCGAGCAGTTTCTCTACTACACCGGCGCACGTTCGGCGCGCGTACTGCACAGCAAGCTGGCCAACTACCACCATCCGCAGTATCCTGAGCTGGAGGACTTTGGCGACGCAACCCTGATTGCCGACAACGGCGCTACCGGCTACTTCCGGGTTGACTGGTTTACGCCGGACGGACTGTCGGTCTGGGGCGACGGCAGGACCTTCATTCTGGGAACGGACGGCTATATCGAGTTGCGCAAGTATGTCGATGTGGCGCGCGATACGGTTGGCGACCACCTCTACCTGGTGGACCATAGCGGGGAGCAGCACATCCCGGTCCACGGTACGGTGGGATTCCCGTTCTTCGGCCGGCTGATCCGCGACTGCCTCGACGGCACCGAGCACGCCATGCCGCAGGACCACACCTTTCTGGCCGCCGAACTCTGCCTCACCGCCCAGGAAGAGGCGCTGCGCATCGACGAAGACCCGGCGCCGTAGGCGCCGGGAGCTGCTTGCGTTTATTCGTCGTCCGGAATCCGGACCATCGCTGGACCAGCGGAGCGCGGCGCGGCATACTGGCGCCATGCAGACAATACCAATCGGCATTATCACCGTCTCAGACCGGGCGAGCCGCGGGGACTACGTTGATCGGGGCGGGCCGGCAGTTCGAGCGTGGCTCGAGCGTGCGCTCGCTTCGCCCTGGCGGCCGGTCGAACGCGTTGTCCCGGATGAGATCCCGGCGATACAGGAAGCGATCGTGGCGTTGTGCGATCAGGAGCGATGCGCGCTGGTGGTGACGACCGGCGGAACCGGTCCCGCGCCGCGCGACGTGACGCCGGAGGCCACCGAGGCCGCATGCAACCGGATGCTGCCCGGTTTTGGAGAAGTGATGCGGGCAGCTTCGCTCAAGGTGGTGCCGACGGCAATTCTCTCGCGCCAGACCGCCGGGGTGTGCGGCAGCTCGCTGGTGAT
>PWMO01000400.1 GCA_003558175.1 Spirochaetaceae bacterium | reverse complement strand
TGCAGTGGGTGGTGAGCGGGATCTGTTTGGCCTGGCAGAACTGGTACAGAAACTCGACTTTCTCGCGCGCCGGGTCGTCCTGCGGCCATGGATCGAAGCCGAGCGGCGGGTAAAGCTTGACGCCGAGAAACGTGAAACTCTTGATGGCGCGGGCCTTCACCGGCAACTCCTTCGTCTGGCGGTGAATACGCCGAAAGAGTCTGCGTACCGGGAGATAGCGGCCAAAATACCGGCAGAGAATCTGTTCCAGCGTCTGCAGATCGTAGTTGTTGGGATTGACGCCGAGGAACGGATAGATCTCGAAGAACCCGTCAGGGCGATCATTGTAGTAACGTTTGAGCCCTTCGACCATCTCGATAACCTGATCCGAGATCGGCTTGGAAGGAGCACGATTGTAGTAGGTCCGAAGCGGTTCCATCTCTTTGACACCAAAATCGATGATCAATGGTGTCAGTACCGCCCGACGGTACCTCTGCCGGTCGATCTGAAGATACCCGTCCTGCAGCAGCGCCTTTTGTCCCGCTCGAGCGAACTGACCGCCCAGGTCGTCTTCCATCAGCTTGAAGATGGCAGCGGCATCATTGTCCATGACCGAAAGCAGATTGCGAAACTTCTGCCCGGGGCGACGCAGCAGAAACCGGGTATAGGGGCCGAAGAGCAGTTCGCCCAGCCCGGCTCGTTCCTGGTCGCGCCGTGCCAGCAGCGCCAGCATGTTGGGGTGTCCAAGATTAAGCGCGTGACAGTGCACGTCGAAAAACGTGGCTTCTCCGGGGGCTCCGGCACGGGAAGAACGGTTTCGCTGTTGCATCCAGTACCAGTATAGCCCTGAATGCGTGCCCGGCGCAGCGGAACCGTCTGTAGCACCGGTGTACGGATACCGTGGTATAATAGTGGGGTCGGTTCGGTACGGGTACGGAGATGAAGTCGTCGTGCAGTTTCGGCATCCAGATAGATCTCGCCGGTCGGGAACTGGCTCGCAGGGTTGACCTGTTACCCTGCGGGCTCGACAGCCTGCGCGTTGTTCAACCGCTCCCGCCGGATATCTGCAGCGGTGCGATCGAGACCACCATGCTGGGGCACGGCGTCGGATACCTCAGCTTCTGCTGCAGAGATGCCGTCGAGGAGTTTCACCTCCGCACCGGCCCGGCGCGCGATCGAATCGTGCTGCCGTTTCACCTCTCAAGTGCGCCGGGGGAAGTGGCCGTCGAAGGCACACGCCGGCCAATCTCACTTCTGCGCAGTGACTCCTACATCCTCGGGCCGTCGGTAATCGGACTGCAGACCGTGCGCCCGGCCACCACAGTACAGGAGATCTGCCTGCTGGCGGACTTCAAGATGGTTGACTCCTGCTTTGCCGATCTGCAGCAGGAACTCCCTGCGGTTCTCAAGCGCGGATTTGGTCGGCCCGACGGCGAGCCGTTTCTGCTGTCCGGCTCTGCCACCGGCGCCATGGGACTGGCGCTGCGCCAGATGCTCACCTGCGGCCTGCACGGTGGTTTTGCGCGGCTCTACCTTGAGGCAAAAGTAATCGAGATAGTCGCGATGCGCCTGGCCCAGGTGCCCGACAGCGACAACAAGCCGAGGTGTGCCGCACTCATGCATCGAGACGTCGCGCTGCTCGAGGAGGCTCGGCACATCCTGCTCGAGCGTTGGGACGAACCGCCGACAATCTCCGAGCTTGCCCGGTTGGTGGGACTGAACCGCACCAAGCTCAAAGCCGGGTTCAAGATGCTCTTTGGGACCACCGTCTTCGGCCTGCTGAGGTCGCACAGGATGCAGCTGGCGCTGGAGCTGCTGCGAGAAGGCATCTGCAACGTAACCGAGGCGGCGCAGGCGGTCGGCTACAACTCGCCTGGAGCGTTCGCCGAGGCGTTCAAGGCTGAGTTCGGTTTCTCGCCACGGCTGATACGAACACTCCGTTCCTCGACCTACCGCGCCACCGCCCACCCAACGCGGTGAGGTACGGACCACGCGTCACGCGAGGCAGCTTTCGACACGAGACAGATCGCGTTTTCCTGTGGCGCAAGTTCCGAGAGCAAACGCAAGCGACAGCCGAACCGCAGCACCGTCGTTTTCGGTGCATCCCGCCGGTAGCCAAAGCGGGCCTGCCTGGTTACACTCGGTGCTGGTGCCGTTGCAACAGAGTATTCTTGCCGATCAACTCGATCTGTCTCCGTTTTGCGCGCCGGGAACCACGTACCGGGAATCTGCGCTCAGTGCCGGCGAGGGTGTGACACTGCGTTGCATCACCTTCCGACCCCCGCGCCGCGCGGCCCGACAGGCCGCCGGAGAAGCTGCAGAAGATACCCCCCCGGAGATCGTCTTCATGGCCGGACTGGCGTCGGTGATCGAGAACTTTAGGCCGATGCTGCGGCAGCTTACCGCGTCATTTGTGGTGCACTACCTCGAGACACACGAAAAGTCCGGTGGCAGCCTTCCGCCAGACGCCGACCTTTCCGTCGCGGCCATGGCAAGAGGAGTGGCCGCAGCCGTTGACTCGCTCGGCGTAACCGACTGCGAGTTTGCCCTGGTCGGCTACTCGCTCGGCGCAACCGTAATCCTCGAGACCGTTCCCCAGCTTGAGTCGCGCCCATCGGCCATCGTGCTGGTGGAGCCCAATGCGGCCTTTCCGTTTCCGCGCTGGGCGCTGCTGCTCGCGCGCTGGGGAGCGGTGGCTTACCGCCCGATTGTGCCGCTGCTCAAGTGGTACATCCGGACCTTCAGAATAGACACCACCAGGGACGCAGAACTGTACCGAATCACGTGCAGAATCCTTGACGCGGCCAACCCGACGCGAATCTGCGCCGCGGTGCGGGCGCTTGCCTCATACCGGCTTGCCGACGATCTGCGGCACATCAGCGTACCTTCGCTGGTGATCGGAGCGTCCGACGATACCTTCCACAATTTCGATGACAGCCGGCAAATCGCGGACAGCATTCCCGCAAGCCGCTACACCGATCTGCAGAACAACCGGCGCTCCCACAGCCGCGAAGCAGCGGCTATTGTGGATCAGTTCGTCAACGGTGCTCGAACTGTGGCAGCCGCTCGCCACGCAACAACAACCGCCTGAGTGACCGCGCTGCTACAGACTGTCACCAAAATCGGCGCGGAACTTCGCCATGAGCCGCTCCGGCCAGTCCGAGACCGGGCGCAGCCGTCCGAGGAAGAAACGCAACACCCTGGGCTCTTTCTCCCACTCCAGGCCGCCCACCAGCTCGCGATTGTCGTACAGCCAGCGCAAGCGGTCAATGGCGTACTCTATCTGCGACAGCGTGAAGACGCGTCGCGGAAACGCCAGGCGCATCAGTTCCATGTCCGCCGGCAGGTCACTGCCGTCCTCAAGACGGACCGATGAGATCGTCCCCCGCTCCATTCCGCGGTTTCCCGAAACCAGGTAGTAGGCGGCGACCAGCGCACCGGCCGGATACTGGGTCTGCGGGATATGAGACAGAAACGCCATCGCGTCCACGTGCGCTCCCAGCGCTCCGCCGGGGGTGACGACCGGGATACCGAGCCCATCCACCTTGCGCACGAAGTAGTCTATGAACGACGGCGACTGGCAGATCATCTGGTCGTCAAGGGTCTCTTCCAGGCCGACGGTCATCGCCTCGATTTCGCGCACCGACATACCGCCATAGGTCAGAAAACCTTCAAAGAGCGGAACCAGGTCGCGCATGCGGTCATAGAGGTCCTCGCTTCCGGTACAGATAATGCCGCCGCGCGACGAGCTCAGCTTACGCGAAGAAAAGTATACCAGCTCCGCCATCGCCGACATCTCCAGCAGGATCTGCTCGATGCTCTTGTCGGCGTATCCGGCTTCGCGCTGCTTGATGAAATAGGCGTTCTCGCCGATCAGGCTGGCGTCCAGCACGATCATCAGTCCATGCCGGTCCGCGACCTTGCGCACCTGGCGCATGTTTTCCATCGAGAACGGCTGCCCGCCGATCAGGTTGGTGGAAGCTTCGAGCCGGATGAACGGGATAGAATCCGCGCCCTTTTCTTCGATGAGACGCGAGAGCTTCTCTACATCCATGTTGCCCTTGAACGGATGGTCGCTGCGGATCTTCATCGCTTCGTCGGTGAAGATCTCG
>PWMO01000308.1 GCA_003558175.1 Spirochaetaceae bacterium | reverse complement strand
GGTACGGTTTGTGATTGCATCCTGTCGCAAGCCGGTATACCATACCATCATGAAAGTACTCGTTGCAGACAGTCTGCCCGATAGCGCGCTCCAGACGCTCAAAGACATCGGGCTGGAGGTGGACTTCCGCCCGAAGCTTACCGCTTCGGAGCTGGCCGACGCCGTGGGTGACTCCGGCGTTCTGGTTGTACGCTCGACCAGAGTGAGTGCTGAAGCAATTGCGGCTGCCGACGGTCTCAGCCTGATTGTTCGTGCCGGAGCCGGAGTCAATACCATCAATATCGATGCAGCCAACAGCCGTGGCATCTACGTTGCCAATTGCCCGGGCAAGAACTCGGTTGCAGTGGCGGAACTCACGATGGGTCTGCTGCTGGCCGTGGACCGACGCATCGCGGACAACGTAGCTGACTTTCGAAACGGAGTCTGGAACAAAACCGTCTATGCAAAGGCGCAGGGGTTGGCGGGCGATTCGTTTGGGATAATCGGGTTTGGCCAGATCGGGCGCGAGGTGGCGCGCCGAGCGCGAGCCTTCGACCTGCAGGTTCATGCGTGGTCGCGGTCGCTGACGCCGGACGTCGCGGCCAGAGAGGGCGTGACCTTTTGCGGCAGCGTGGAAGAGCTCATCAAACGATGCCGAATCGTGTCGCTGCACGCAGCGCTAACCGCCGAAACACGGGGTCTGATGGACGAGCAGCGAATTGCAATGCTGCAGCCGAACGCGGTGCTGCTGAACACCTCGCGCGCCGAACTGATTGACGAGGCTGCGTTGATAGCAGCTCTGCGGGATGGAAGGATTACAGCCGGGCTGGATGTCTTTGCCGATGAGCCGGAGGGCGGATCCGGCGAGGTGCAGAGCGCACTGCAGCAACTGCCCAATGTCGTTGTGACCCATCACATTGGCGCTTCAACGGAGCAGGCGCAGCGTGCGGTTGCCGACGAGGCGGTTCGCATTGTGCGTGAATACGTGACGCGCGGACAGGTTCCCAACTGGGTGAACAGAAGCGAAGCCACTCCGGCTCAGTGTCAGTTGTCGGTGCGACATTTCGACAAACCGGGCGTGCTGGCGAATGTCCTCACTGAGCTCAAGCAGCAGAACATCAATGCGGAAGAGCTGGAGAACGTCATCTTTGACGGAAATCTCACCGCCTGCTGCACCATCAAGCTCGATGACCGGCCCAGCAACGAGACACTGGCGCGCATTCGCGCACGCAGTGACGAGGTCATCAGCGTATCGCTCTTTCCATGAGCAACGGCGAGCCCAGGAACGGCGATTCAGCTGCGGAGAGTGAGCGGCGGAGAGTGAGCGGCGTGTCGGAGCCTCGTCTGGAAACAGGTATGACTCACGAGTTGGAGATTATCTTCAATTCGACACACGACGGCATCATTGCCGTTGACACGAACGGCCGGATCACGCTCTTCAACCATTCGGCCGAAGAACTCACCCAGTGCAAAGCCGAGGACGCGCTCGGCCGTCATATCCGCGAGGTTATTCCGTCGACCAGACTGCCGGTGGTGCTCGAAACCGGCGTGCCTGAAATCGACTGGAAGCATCCGCTCGGCCATACCAGTATCATCACCAGCCGCATGCCGATCATCGACCGCCAGGGTCGGATTATCGGCGCGTTTGCCATCTTCCGCGACGTCACCCGCATGGTCGAACTTGCAGAAGAGATCACCAACCTGCGCGAGATGCGAATCATGTGGGAAGCAATTTTTAATTCTACCCAGGATGCCATCTCGGTGGTGGACGAACACGGGGTGCAGGTCTCGGTAAACCCTGCCTATACTCGCGTCACCGGCTTTCCGCGTGACGGGGTGATCGGGCAGGCGTGCACCGTAGATATCGCCGAGGGTGAAAGCATCCACATGCGGGTACTCTCTACCGGTAAGCCGGTGACCGGTGCCCGACTCAAGGTCGGACCGCACGGAAAAGACGTGATTGTGGACGCTGCTCCGATTATTGTGAAGGGAGAGGTCAAAGGGAGCGTTGCGGTTATCAAAGACCTCACCGAGATACGGCGTCTGACCAACGAGCTGCGACGAGCGCAGCAGATGATCCGCAAACTCGAAGCCAAGTACAGCTTTGACGACCTGATTGGAAAACAGGCCAACTTCGTGCATGCCCTCGATAAGGCGCGTGTTGCCGCCGCGTCTCCGGCCACGGTGTTGCTGTACGGAGAGAGCGGTACCGGAAAAGAGCTGTTCGCCCACGCCATTCATAACGCCAGCGACCGCAGCGAGGCGAAGTTCGTTCGTGTCAACTGTGCGTCGTTGAGTGAGGGTGTGCTCGAGAGCGAGTTGTTCGGATACGAGGACGGTGCGTTCACCGGAGCGAGGAAGGGTGGGCACGTCGGTCTGTTTGAAGAGGCTGACGGCGGCACGATCTTCCTGGACGAGATCGGTCTGATGAGTCTGGAAACGCAGGCCAAACTGTTGCGCGTGCTGCAGGAGAACGAGGTGCGACGGGTTGGTGGTACCAGCAACCGTGCGATCAACGCTCGCGTGATCGCGGCAACCAATCTCGATCTGTTGCAGGCGGTGCAGCAGGGGGACTTTCGTTAGGATCTGTACTACCGGCTGAACGTTATCCCGGTAGAGATTCCGGCGCTGCGTGAGCACCCGGAGGACATCCCCTTGCTCATTGACCACCTGATGCGGCGCATCAATCAGGAGTACGGTCGTGCCGTGCAGCGGGTGGCACCAACGGCGCTGCGACGCCTGGTACGCTACCGCTGGCCGGGAAACATCCGCGAGCTTGAGAACGTGCTGCGGCGGGCGATTATAAACCTCAGCGTCTACGAAAGCGTCATATCCGACGTCCACCTGCCGGACCTGTCATCGGAACCCGAGCCGACGGTTGGAGCCGACAGCCGGGAGCCAACCGAGCAGGAAGTCGCTCCGCTGGCCGAAGTAGTCGCGCAGGTCGAACGGGTTCACATTGAGCGCGCTCTGCGCGCCTGCGCCGCAAACCGCACTCGAACCGCAGCGCTGCTCGGAGTCTCGCTGCGCACGCTGCACTACAAGCTGAAGCAGCATCGGCTCACCAGAAGCTGACGCAGCAGAGGCGGTCACGCCGGCGCGCCGCCGGCGCAGGTGAACCGCAGTTCAACCATCGCGCAATTTCTTGCAGAATCCGGGCTTTTGCGCAATTTATTGCGTGCAAATGTCTGCACAAATTGGGGCCGCCCGGTCACGAAAAGCGGAGGTCCTGACGTCCGGCCCGATATCTTGTTTCTCGACAATGACCTGGAAACCCTACGCGGCGTTGCTCAGGTTGGTACGCTGTTTGCAATACCATCCGTATGAGCACGGAGTATCGCATTCTGGCGTTGAACCCCGGTTCAACCTCCACCAAGGTGGCACTGTTTTCCGGCTCCGCGTCTCTGTTCCAGGAGACCATCTCCCACAGCGCCGAAGAACTCAAGCCCTACGAACGCATCGTTGACCAGTACGCATTTCGCAAAGGCGTGATCGCACGCGAGGTAACCGAGCGAGGGCATGACGTGGCGGCTCTCTCAGCGGTTGTGGGTCGTGGCGGATTGACCTATCCCGTTTCGGGCGGCACCTACGAGGTGAACGACCAGATGCTGGCGGATCTGCGCCGCGGCGTCCTGGGAGAACATGCGTCAAACCTTGGTGGGCTGATCGCGCGTGAAATAGCCGATGAGGTGGGATGTTCCGCCTTCATTGTTGACCCGGTGGTTGTTGACGAACTTGAATCGCACGCGCGTTTCAGCGGTATTCCGGAACTGGAACGCACCAGCATTTTTCACGCGCTTAATCAGAAGGCGGTCGCCCGGCGCGCGGCCAAAGCGCGCGGCGGCGAGTACGGGGACTTTCGTTTCATTGTGGTGCATCTCGGTGGCGGCATAACCGTTGGAGCACACCGCCACGGGCGCGTTATCGACGTCAACGACGGACTGAACGGTGAAGGCCCGTTCACGCCGGAGCGCAGCGGCGGTCTTCCGGCGCTCCAGCTCGCTCGCCTCTGTTTCAACGGCGAGTTCACGCAGCAGCAGATATCGAAACGCATCAAGGGAGAGGGCGGATTGGTGGCCTACCTCGGCACAAACGACGTGCGCGAAGTACGTCGCCGCGCCGAGGCCGGCGACAG
>PWMO01000484.1 GCA_003558175.1 Spirochaetaceae bacterium | reverse complement strand
GAGCCACAGCAGTGATGAGTGACCCTGGCTCCGTACGAGTGCACCATATCAAAGAACTCTTTCTTCAGCGGTGCAAATATGGCGTCAAACGATGCGGGAGAGATAAGCAGTCCGCGCTGCGTTCCAAAGTCGTCACCGCACAGAACCGCATCGATCATCCCATCTGCGGCTTGCAGAATGCGTTCGATATGCTCCATGTAGAAGCGGTGACGTCGTTCGACGATGTAGAGGTAGACCGGATCATGCGTCGCGATATCGATGAGTACTTGTTCGACGCCACGGCCGAAAGCGATCCCATTTATGAAATCTTGAACCGAGAAAGAACCGGTGAACAGAGCCTTGCCGGGGTGCCGTTTGCACTCATCTGCAATCGCCCCGTAGTCGAACCAGTCCGGGTCAGGCCAGCGAAACCGCTCGGCCTCTTCAACCGCAGTCCACTGAGCGTATGGCCAGTTCACGGGTTCCATATGGTCACCGTACTCATTCGGCATCGGTTTGCGGATGACTCCCCAGATATTCATCTGCGACCCGTCTTCAAAACGCGGCAGTTCCGGTCCAATATAGGAAGGGTTCACAAAGCGTATGTCGGTTCCCAGCGCTTCACGAACCTCGTTTTCAGTCGCAACTCCGAAATGGCGGCACAACGCTCCGTGAATCTCCGGCGTGGCGTAGTAATCCAGCGGAGTAGAGTCCGGCTGCGTGAAGTTGAATGCGGCGCGTACGCGCTCTTTTGACGTCATACGGCTTCCTCTTTCACCGCAGCAGGTTGGGCAGAAACATCACGAGGCCTGGAATGTAGGTAATCATGAGCAAGACAAGAACCATCACCGCGTAGAACGGCAACATCGCGATACTCAGTCGCTCGATCGATACCTCGCCAATTGCGCTGCCGACAAACAGGGTACCTCCGACCGGGGGTGTGAGCAGCCCAATCCCAAGGTTCAGCATCATGACCACTCCGAAGTGTACCGGATGCATACCGGCGGTCTGTGCGATCGGGAGCAGAATTGGTGTTCCAACCAGGATGAGCGATGACATGTCCATGAAGGTACCGAGAAACAGCATCAGCACATTCAGAATCATCAATAGCAGCACCGGATGGCGAGTAATGTTGGTAACCGCGCTGACGAGGGCACGCGGAATATTCAGATAAGACATCAGCCAGGCAAACGCCGACGAAGTTCCAATCAGTATCAGTACAATTGCAAGCGTCCGCAACGCGCTTGAAAGAATTGCGCCAAATTGTCGCAGCGGAATCTCCCGTATCACGAAGAACGTGATGATAAACGCGTAGACTACCGCGATGGCCGCAGACTCGGTGGCGGTAAATACCCCCGCCACCACTCCAACAACAACGATCAGCACCGTCAGCAGCCCCAGAATCGATTCACGGATCACTCGCACCGCCTGACGCCACGGCACCGCTTCACCGACCGGATACTTGCGCTTGACCGAGACAATGTAGCAGTAGACCATCAACGCCACGCCCAGCAGCACACCCGGAACAATTCCCGCGAGGAATAAACTCGCTACCGAAACTCCGCCGGCAACAAGCGAGTAGATGATCATGTTGTGGCTTGGCGGAATCAGGATGCCTTGCACTGAACTGGAAATGGTCACGGTGGTGGAGAACTCCGCACCGTAGCCCTTCTGCTTCATCATTGGAATGAGCACGGCACCTATAGATGATGTATCGGCAACGGAGGAGCCGGAGATGCCACCAAAGAACATACTCGCCAGGATGTTGACCATTGCCAGACCACCGCGAACTCGGCCGATCAAGACATCGGCGAACGCTACGAGACGTTTGGCAATGCCCCCCTGCGACATGATCTCTCCAGCCAGAATGAAGAACGGAACCGCGAGCAGTGCGAACACGTTGACTCCGCCCACAATCTGCTGGAATACCACGGTGAGTCGCAGATTCAGGTAATATGCAGTTGCTACCGAAGATATCGCCAGTGCGAACGCGACCGGCATTCGAACCAGAATCAGAAAGAAGAACCCTCCAATCAGGATCCAGGCTGCTGTCGGATTGATAACCATGCGCTTCCGTCCGTTCTTATGTTTCGGGGCACGTTGGGTGCTCTCATGACTAAAGCCGAGTCTGAGACTGCTCGGCGGTTGATTTCAAGGTCCGGGCGGGGCGGCTCAGTCGCTCCAGACAGTGTACGGCCAGCACAAAACCCGCTATCGGCACAATGACATAGAACCAGAAGGTTCTGATGCCAATTCCGGGAATCCGGCTCAGTCTTCCGAGATCGGCCAGGCGGATACCGTAATAGACGAGCAACACGCCAAAGCCAAACACCAGGACAGTATGGACGCGGTCGATCCAGCGGATGACACGTGTCGGCAAAACCAGGTCGATCAGGGTCAGTTTCAGATGCGACTCATCATACACACCCAGACTCGTACCCAGAAAGGCAATTGCAATCATGGCCATGGAGGCTATCGGCACTCCCCATGCCGGCGTCCAGCCGAGAACATACCGACCGAAGACCGAGAAGGTGACAACCAGTACCAACACCACCAGCAGCACCCTGCAGGCGAGCTCATTGACCCGGTACAGAAGACTGAAGAACCGCTTCATGCGGCAGGGCCTCCTCTTGCATCCCTTCAGTGATGAAAAAACTCGCCACGCTGCGGCTGCCGCGCGGCGAGCGAAGCATCAAGACCGTTACCGGGGAGTACCCCGGTAACGCGCAATCAATCGGCCGCTTGAATTGCCTGTATCAGGTCCTCGTGCCCGGCACCAAACCGGTCCCAGATCGGCATAACCGCCTCCTGCCAGTCGGAAACGTCGCCCGGATCGATGATCGTCGCGCCGCGGGCGCGCAATTCCTCGAGGCCCTCATCTTCGAATGCTACGGTAGCCTCGGTGACAAACTCGGACGCCTGTCGTGCTGCATCTCGAACGATCTGCTGGTCAGCCTCACTCAACCTGTTCCAGGTTATCTCTGAGACCACAATGAGTCCCGGAGGAGCCATGTGGCGATTCAGCGTGAGATAGGGTGCCGGCTCGTAGAACGAGTTGGTCAAGTATCCGGCAATGGTGTTCTCGGCACCGTCTACAACCCCGGTCTGAAGCGCGCTGTAGAGCTCTGCATAGGCAATTGGCGTTGGCGAAGCGCCCATCGCCGCCACCATTTCCATGAAAAGCTCGTTCTCAGGAACGCGTATCGCCAAACCGCTGATGTCGCGGACACGCTCTACAGGCGTGTCGGTAGTGAACACGTGCCGAGCCCCGTCATCCAGGTATGCAAGCCCGACCATTCGGGTGCCGCTTTCCTGCACCGCATCGAGAATCTGCTGTCCGACGTCGGCATTCAGTGCGCGCCACATGTGTTCTCGAGACGCAAAGATATACGGCAGGCCCAGAAGCGCCATCTCCGATACGTCGAAGTCCGGCATCGCGGCAGTATTCGGCCTGAAGAAGTCGATCGCGCCCTCCTGTACGGCCTGCATCTGCTCTCGCTCGCTGCCTAACTCACTGGCGGGGAAGACCTGAACTCGTATCCGGCCCTCGGTACGCTCCTCCACGATCCGCGCAAACTCGTAGGCGCCCTCGGTTATGGGATGCCCATCCGGATTCAGTTCACCGTACCGCAGAACCATCGTCCCGGCCGTCTCTGCCCTACCTCCGGCCATTGCGAGGCCCGGCAGTACCATCAGTGCGATTAATCCAAGCAGGATTACTCTCTTCATTCTGATACCTCCTATTGTCTGGGCGCCGGAAAGGCTGCGGAGTCAATTGCGTTTGCGCCGTTTCCTTGTGGAATTCAGCTTAGCACCGAGTCACAGAACACGCTATTACTTTTTCGTTCCAAAGTATGTACTTTTCGAAGCTTCCGCTGATGTTGCTCTTCCTTACCGCGAAGTACCGGCGTCACTGGCGCACGGTGAACATCCAGAGCGACATGGCCACTATGCCGTGCAGCGCAAACTGGCTCAGCCAGCTCAAGAGGTCCGGTGCCAGAAAATTGTTGACAAACAGCAGCAGAATAATTCTCAGAATCCAGACCGCAAGCACTGAGAACGTCAACACGCGGAACAACACGTCTCCGACGGCGGCAAACAGAACTACCACCAACACCACGCCGCCGGCAAGTTGAAT
>PWMO01000508.1 GCA_003558175.1 Spirochaetaceae bacterium | reverse complement strand
CGTCCATCAGGACCACGCCATAGCGGTGCTCCGCGAGCGCCGCGAGAGCCTCCTCGGCGCTGCTGGCTGTGTCCGCGGATATTCCTGCACGGGTGAGGATCTGGTTGGTAACGATCTGGTTGATCCGGTTATCTTCTACCAGCAGCACTTCGGCATTCATAAGCTCTTTCTTGTTGGCGCGTGCGCGCGTCTGTGGTGGCGGCACGCCGCAGGCCGCGCACGCCTACGTCACACTGCGGGCGGCGCGGCGTCCGACGGGAGCGAGCAGAAACGGAAGCAGCTGTTCGTAATCGTGGAACGCCGGCAGGTCGGGATGCTCTTCGGTGATTCGCGCGGGTGGGCGAAAGAGAGCTCCCGCATCCGCAGCGCGGATCATCGACAGGTCATTGTACGAGTCTCCGACCGCCGTCACGTGCAGATTCAGCGAACGAAACGCCAGAACCGCGTGACGCTTGCCGTCCGGCTGCCGCAATCGATACCCGGAGATCGCGCCGTCACCGTCCACCACCAGTTCATTGCAGAGCAGAGTCGGATGGTGCAGTTTGGCCATCAGAGGGCCGGCAAACTGGACGAAGGTATCCGAGAGGATCGCCACCTGTGTGGAGGCGCGCAATGTATCGAGAAACTGTAGCGCGCCGGGGAGAGGATCGATCTTCTCAATCACCGCATGGATGTCGGGTAAACCGAGGCCCCGTTCGCGCAGGATTGTCAACCGGTGCTGCATCAACTCATCGTAGTCGGGGATATCTCGTGTTGTCAGGCGCAGCTCCGGTATATCGGATTTCTCCGCGAACGCAATCCAGATCTCGGGTACCAGTACGCCTTCCAGGTCCAGACAAACCATTTCCATCTGCAGGCTCCGTGAAAACCAGTGGTTACATGCTCTCGATGTATATCATAAAGGACGGCAAGGATGCTACCGTTGCAGCTCCCGTGCCTCTTCGGCTTCGTCAATTGCGGGGGCGTTCAACATATCCGAGATCCGCTGCAACGACGATAGAATAAGCGTCTTCTCCCAGTCGGCCAGCCGCTCGAAGCGGCGCACAAACTGCTCCTGGAAGAAGCTGGGATTTGCGTCCAGGATCTGACGTCCCGGGGCGGTTATGTGTAGAGTGACTCTGCGCTTGTCTTCGCGGCTGCGAAGCCGCTGTGCCAGCTGCTTGCTCTCCAGGCGATCAATGATGCTGGTAACGGTGGCCTGACTGAGGCTGACCCGTTTGGCGATCTGTCCGACCGACAGGTCCGACGTGGAGCCGATTTCGCGCAGTACCACCAGTTGGGGGCCGGTCAGCCCCACGTTCTTGGAGAGTTGCTTCGAGTGCAGATCAAGTGCGCGTATGATCTGCCTCAGTGTGGCCAGTACTTCGTCACTGCGGCTCTGCTGAACTTCCACCGTCCATCTTTCCTTCAGGTCGTTGCGGACCGATCGTGTGAATATATTCAGTTCTAATATAACGTATTCTATTGAATAAAGGAAGGCGCTTGGGCGCATTTGATTCGTGATGTGCTCAATGCATAAGGAATGGACTGATTTGATTTTCGTTAGCTCGTAACTCTCACCGCCATCAGCGTTTATTTTTGAGGGTGTTCGGTTTTCGGTCGATTTTGATGGACAGCCGGCGAGATATTCTATATAATTCTATTGAAGTTGGTTGACTAAGGGCGCTGCAACCGGTACCTTACCAACGAAGTGAGTGAGATCCTCCCGTGGTTCTTGCCGCTCATCCGGCTGCATCCGGCCGAAACTACGTTCGACAGCAGGAAGAATATGGAGCAAACGGAAGAGAGAAAGGTCAAGATCCGGATTCAGAACCTGTACAAAGTCTTTGGGCGCAACCCCCAACGCGCTGTGGGGATGCTCAAGTCAGGCAAGACGAAGGATGAGATACTGCAGAAGTCAAAGCTCGCAGTCGGCGTTGCCGACGCCAGTTTTGATGTGTATGAGGGAGAGACCGTTGTTGTTATGGGGCTCTCCGGCAGCGGCAAATCAACGCTGATACGGTGTGTGAACCGCCTCATGGAACCGACCGCCGGAAAGGTGATTGTTGATGATATCGACGTCACCCAGCTGGACCAGGATGAACTGCGTGAAGTCCGGCGCAGAAAGTTCGGCATGGTCTTCCAGAGCTTTGCGTTGTTTCCGCACAAGACCGTGCTGCAAAACGTCGAGTTCGGGCTGGAGATCCAGGGGGTAGACCCCGAGGTTCGGCAAGCGAAGGCCACCGAGTCGCTGAACCAGGTCGGTCTGAAAGGTTGGGGAGAATACTACCCGGCGAATCTGTCCGGCGGAATGAAACAGCGTGTCGGACTGGCCAGGGCGTTGGCGGTTGACCCGGATATCCTGCTGATGGACGAGGCGTTCAGCGCGCTCGATCCGCTGATCAGGACCGATATGCAGGATGAACTCATTGCACTCAATGAACGAGTGCAGAAGACGATTCTGTTCATCACCCATGATCTTGACGAAGCGCTCAAGATGGGTGACCGAATCGTGTTGATGAAGGACGGTGCGATTGTACAGGTCGGAACGCCCGAGGATATCCTCTCGCGCCCGGCCAATGACTACGTGGCCAAGTTCGTTGAGAACGTCGACATCACCAAGGTGCTGACGGCTGCCGACGTCATGAAGAAGCCTACGCCCGTAGCCTTCGTCAAGGACGGCCCGCGCACGGCGCTGCACAAGATGAAAGAAGCCGGTCTGTCCGGGATCTTCGTTGTGCGCGCCAGCAACTGGGAACTCGTTGGTCACCTGACCGCCCAACGGGCCGCCGCGGCGGCAAAAGCCGGTGAGCGCTGGATCGACCATCTCACAACGGTTGATGATTGCGCCACCGTGCCGCTCGATCAGCCGGTTCGAACGATCTTCCCGATGGTGTCTGGAGACCCGATCGCCGTGATCGATGACAGCAAGATTCTGAAAGGCGTCATTGTACGGGGCTCCGTGATTGCCGCACTGTCTGAACGAGGAGAAGACGAGGATGTTTGAGATACCCAGAATGCCGTTGGCCCAGTGGGTTGACGGGTTGCTTGCCTGGCTGACCTCTGCAATCGCGCCGCTGACGCGTGCGTTCGCGGGGTTTGTGCGCGGGGGTATAGACGGTATCGTGGCGGGGCTTGGGTTTCTGCCTCCGGTGGTCTTGATGCTGCTGATTGGTGCCGCGGCGTGGTGGATCGCCAGTCGCAAGGTGGCCATCTTCTCCGTGGCCGGGCTGCTCTTTATCTGGAACCTTGGGCTCTGGGGGCCGACGCTGTCGACAATTGCCCTCGTGCTTGTTGCTACCTTTATCTCGATGCTCATTGGGTTGCCGCTCGGTATCCTCTCCGGACTCTCCCAGAGCTTCAACAAGATGGTGACGCCGGTGCTGGACTTGATGCAGACCATGCCGGCCTTTGTCTACCTCATCCCGGCAATACCGTTCTTCGGCCTGGGGCCGGTGGCGGCGGCATTTGCCACGGTGATCTTCTCGATACCACCGGCCATACGGCTGACCTCGCTTGGGATCCGCCAGATCGATCGCGAGATGATCGAGGCGTCGGACGCATTCGGGACCACCACCATGCAGAAACTTGTGAAGGTGCAGTTGCCGCTGGCGTTGCCGACAATAATGGCCGGCATCAACCAGACCATCATGCTTTCGCTGTCGATGGTTGTTATCGCGGCAATGATCGGCGCCGGCGGACTCGGAGGCGAGGTGTGGCGCGCCATTCAGCGGCTCCGTGCCGGTCAGGGAGTTGAGGCTGGTCTGGCTATTGTAATTATCGCGATGATTCTGGACCGCATTACGCAGAACATCGCGGTGAAGAAAGAGCAGGCGTGAGTTGATGCCCTGCGGTAATGGATCGCGGGGCGGGACTCTGGATTATAGAAACAATTACGATACGTCGTAAGGAGGGAATTATGAAGAGTATCGCGAAGGGGATTCTTGTCTCCCTGCTGTTGGTAGCATTTGTTGCCGGTGGAGCGTTTGCCGGCGGAGCTGCCGAAGTTGAAGAAACCAAGGGTGATGTCACCCTGCTGTACGTTGAATGGGCGGGTGAAATTGCCGCGACCTACGTTGCGCAGGTTGTTCTGGAAGAGATGGGCTACAACGTTACCTCGACGCCGGTCAGTGCTGCAGCGATGTGG
>PWMO01000265.1 GCA_003558175.1 Spirochaetaceae bacterium | reverse complement strand
GTCACACGCCACGAGCAGATAGGACCGCGAGCTCAGCCAGGACTGTAAAGAGAACCGGTCAGACGCCGGAACGGGGAAAAGGCGGGCGGGCGCGGACTTGCAATCTCAGTGCAATCTTAGCGTCCGGTGCGCTCTCGTGGGTCACCTTCGCGTCCGTCTCGCTCGCGTCCGTCGGACTGTCGTACGTCACGTTCTCGGGGGTCGACATGGACCGTTGGCTCGACGTTCAGCTGGTCGCGCAACGCCGACTCGTACCGCTTGACCACCGAATGAGCCTCGTCAACGGAGAGCGCACCGTCCATTCTGACGTGACAGGTGAGCTCGGTGTGATCGCCGTAGCGGTGAATGTGAACATGGTGGATGTGGCCCAGCTTCGGGCTCGTACGCTGTGCGATCGTGCGCATTGTTGAGACCGTCGCCCTGCTTGGACTCTCTCCCAGAAGCGGGGCTGAACCCTCCCGGATAACCCCGTACGCGGCGTAGAGGAGGAAAAGCGCCACCACCACTCCCAACGCACCGTCCATCCACCAGATCTCGCCGCCGAACAGAATGGCCAGAGCGATCAGGAGAGACGTGACTGCGTCGCTGCGGTGGTGCCAGCCATCGGCTCGCACCGCGGGTGACTCGACCACCCGCGCGATCCGAAACGATGCCTGCGCGAGAAGCTCTTTCACCCCTACTGAGGCCAGGCAGACGGCCAGCGCGGCCGTGCTGAAGATGGTAGGCTGCGCCGAACGAAGTTGCGCAACGGAATCCAGAATGATGTTAAACCCCACCGCCGCTAAGAACGCACCTACAACCACCGCTGCTACCAGCTCGGCACGGCCGTGACCGAAGGGGTGCTCGCGGTCGGCCGGTTTGCGCGCGGTCCGGGCCCCGGCCAGTACCACGATCGACGAGAACGAGTCCGAAAGCGTATGCCACGCGTCGGCCACGATGGCCACTGAAGCGATTGCGGTTCCGATCCAGAACTTGAATCCAAACAGGACGATGTTCACAACAATGGCCACCCAGCTCACCACCACCACGGCCCGGTTGCGCCGAATGGGATCGCTTGCGTTGCTCATCGGCGCGGGGCCTCCACCGAGCGCTGCATAAACGCTTCGTGAGCATCGTCAAACAACGCGGTGCTCAGCGCGTTGCGGTCGCGGGCGTGCTGTATATACCACTCGTTGAGGAACTTCAGATAGCTGAGGATATCGGCATCCACGAAGCGAAACCCGCGAAACGGGAAGAAACTGCGGTAGCGACGTCGCACGCTTCCGTCCGCGTCGCGACAGATGACGTCGATCGTCTTGAGGTGCGGTGCCGCCAGCACCGCAGCCTTGATCAGCGTTCTCAGGTGAATATCGGACTCAGCCATGGCGTGCCCCAGAATGCGGATATGGTTGGCCTGCGAGAGCAAATTGAGCCCGTGTTCCCATATCTGCGCAGCCTTTTTGTGTGTCGAACGCGCCCAGGTCGGGAACAGCTGTATATCTCCATCCACGGAGCCGTGCAGCTTGACCAGCGGTACCCGCCCCGCAGCGGAATCCTCGTCTTCGTCATCAGCAGCCTCGTCGATTACCGGCCGCAGGAACCCGGCGTTCTCGGAGCCTCGGTAGTGCCGGCGTATCGCATCTGCAAACCGTTCCAGCACCAGGTCCCAGTTGGTGGAAAGCACTGCGTACGAATTACGCGCCGGCAGGTGTTCGGCGATATACTCTGTCTCCGGTTCGGACTGGTTTTCGCTCTCGTGCGCCCGCTCATACAACCTCAGGCCTAGAAGCGACGTCACAAAGACGCCGTAGAGGTTGATACGCGTGTGAGGGCCGAATGGATTCACTGTCCACTCCTCTTCCACCGGCCCTTCTACCTTCTCCAGAGCACGCGAGTAATACTCCACGGTATCCGAGATCAGGTCCAGAAACGGCTTCTTGGTTCGACGCGCCTTGGCGAAATTCTCCATCTCGATGATCGATAGCGCTTCTTCGATATCCAACGGATCTGTCTTGCAGTAGATGCCGACCTTGGCGATCTGATCGAACTCCTTGACCAACGAATGATGATGGCCGTATCGATCCGGGTGCCGGAACAACATGTCCTTGGCACGCTCAAGAAAGCTGGCTCGAGTGGGCAACCCGAGCGGGGCGGAAAAACCGGCGCCAACAATGTACCTGATCTGCTGCATAAACTCATTCTCCCCGTTATTCTCATTATAGCAGGATCGGATAGACTTTCGCCAATGCTCGCGAGATGAAAGGGGCGCGCAACTCCGGCGCGTGTGATACAATGCGTGGCCGTGCGCACATCAACCATAGAAGCGATTATCTTCGACTTTGACGCAACGCTGACACAACCGCATGCCATTGATTTCGCGGCAATAAAACGCGGCATCGGCTGCCCGGACGAGTCGACTATTCTGGATTATCTTTCATCACTCGAGGACCAGGCTGAACGCGCTCGCGCCTACGGAATTCTCGTGGAGCACGAGCGCATTGCGGCGGAGACCGCGCAGCCCGGCGACGGTGCCGAAGAGCTGGTGCTCTATTTGCGCCATCGGGGCTACCGCGTAGGCGTGCTGACCCGGAACAGCACCGAATCGGTGCACCGCTCGCTGCAGAACTTCAAGCGGTTGACCGCGGACCACTTCGATGCCATTGTCTCGCGCGACGACCCGGTCGAAACCAAGCCGCACCCGGAGTCGGTACGCTACACTGCAGAACTGATTGGCGCTGCAGCGGAACGAGTTCTTGTCGTTGGCGATCATCGGCACGACATAGACGCCGGCCGGGAAGCCGGCAGCTGGACCTGCCTGCTGCTCCACGATCATCGTCCCGAATGGTCGGACGCAGTAGCCGCCGATTACGAGCTAACGTCGCTCACCCGCATTGCCGGCATCCTTGACGACCACCGGCCGCTCCCCATGGGCAAGCTGCCGAACACGCTGCTTGAAGAACTGCTTGAGAGCATCCGCAGCAGCGCCAAACGGGATGACATACTGATTGGTGCGGCTGTCGGTCGCGACTATGCCGCCGTGCACGTCGGTAACCGCCCGGTCGTGGTGGCAAAATCCGACCCGATCACCTTTCCCACCGCCGCACCGGGCCGCTATGCCGTGATGGTCAACGCAAACGACCTGGCATGCTCCGGCGCCGAGCCGCGCTGGTTTCTCTGTACCGCGTTACTGCCGGCCGGCAGCACGGCGTACGACATACGCGCCATCCTGACCGACCTGGATCAGACCTGCCTGCGCCTCGGCGTAGCCCTGATCGGTGGCCACACCGAGTTGACGGACGCGGTCTGCCGGCCGGTGCTGTCCGGCACCATGCTGGGGACCACCACCCCTACCGCCCTTGTCGGCTCCCGGCCTCCCCAGGTCGCCGGCGCGGCAGAACCCGCGTTGGTCGAGCCTGGCGACCGCTTGCTCATGACCAAGTCCGCCGCCATTGAAGGTAGCTTGATCCTGGCTGCGCAGCAGCGCGCGACCCTGCTCGGGCGCGGCGTCTCGCCGCAGCTTCTGGAAGAGATTGCGGGTTGGGAAGAGAAACTGTCGGTCTTGCCGGAAGCGCGCATCGCACGGCGCTACAACGAAGTACGCCTGCTGCATGACGTCACCGAGGGCGGCGTGGCCGGAGCGGTTCGTGAACTCGCTTCTGCAGCCGGTGCGCGGCTTACCGTGGATCCGTCGCGCATCGCGGTTTCGCCGGCAACAACTGCAGTATGTAACGCCCTCGGTTGCAGTCCGCTCGGACTCATTGGATCGGGGAGCCTGCTCGTCGTGATAGGTGCATCGCAGGCCGACGCCCTGCAGCGGGAGCTGCTGGCTGCCGGCATTGCGGTTGCAGATATCGGCGAAGTTGTGGAGCAGGGAACTGCGGAGGTCACCGGCGGGCTGCCCCGGTTTGTAGGGGATGAGCTCTCGCGCTTCAGCAGCTGACTGCCGCGTCTCGGCGATCGCTCCCCTCAATTGACCGGCAGGGTGAAAAGGCCGACAGGGCCGCAGATCGACAGGCCGAGAGACCGACAGGGTGAAAACCCGCGAGGACAAAAAAAAGCCTGGCGACGACCTACTCTCCCACCTCTGCGTGAGGCAGTACCATCGGCGCGGGAGGGCTTAACTTCCGTGTTCGGAATGGGAACGGGTGGGTCCCCTCCGCTATGGTCACC
>PWMO01000339.1 GCA_003558175.1 Spirochaetaceae bacterium | reverse complement strand
GACATGCTCGACGTGCTGCAGCGCAACCAGCGTATCAGCCAATCACAGGTGGCGGAGATCACGGCGTTCACCAGGAGCCTTGCGACGCGCACGACGTCAGCCGGCGCGGAGCGGACTGAATCATCCGGCGGCGCGCCGCGGCCCGCCGCGACCCGCACGACGTCAGCCGGCTCCGGCAGACCAACCGTCGCGTCCGAACCGCCACCCGAGAACGCACTGGTGACCAGGATCCGCGAAACCATGCGCCGCAAGAAATCCAACGTGGTGCTTTCACTCGACGTTTCCGATCAGGACCGCTTCTTCGAGATCCTCGAGGCGACTGCAACTTCGATTGCAGTGGTCAAGACGCACGTCGACATCATGAACGGCAGCATTGAAGCGTTCACACGCCGGTTGCGACAGATTGCCGACAGGGCTGACCTGGTTGTATTTGAGGATCGCAAGTATGCCGATATCGGCAGCACCGTGCGCAAACAGTTTTTCGAAGGGCCGGCGCGAATTGCCGAATGGGCCGAGCTCGTGACCGTGCACATGATTGCGGGCGAGGCAATTCTCGACGGGCTGTTCGGTGACCGCGGAGACGGCCAGGCGCAAGCGAGACCACAAGCGAGCCCGGCGGCCGGGCCGGCAGCACGCCCGCAGACGGACCCGCGGCACGGCGCGCTGTTACTGGCACGGATGAGCTCAAAGGACAACCTGATCGACGCTGCGTACACCCGGCGCGTTCTGGAAATTGGATCCCGGCGCCGTGACGAGGTGGTCGGCTACATCGGACACGGCTCGGACGAGGCCGAGTTGCGTGAGTTCCGCGACCGCATCCCGCACGGCCAGCTGCTGTTTGTTCCCGGTGTTCACCGCTCGGCACGCGGTGATGGCCTGGGCCAGCAGTACCTTGACGTGAAGGCTGCCGTAACCGGTGGCGCCGACGCCATAATCGTAGGCCGCGGCATCTACGCCGCCCAGGAGCCCGGCGCCGAAGCCGAAGCGTACCGTCGTGACGCCTGGGAAGCATACGAGCGGCGTGCGGCTGGAACGAAAGACAGGGGGACACAATGAAGAATCTGATTTCGATGCGCGACCTCACCAGGGAGGAAACGCTCAGGATTCTGGAACTTGCGCAAGAGATCGAGGGCGGCAAGACGCGACCTGATCTGAGTGGCCGCCTCGCGGCGCTGCTGTTCTACGAACCGTCCACCAGGACCCATTTCTCTTTTGACACGGCCATGAAGCGCCTCGGTGGACAGACGCTCTCCATGAGCGGGTCGGGATCGACGTCGGTGCAGAAGGGAGAAAGCCTGGCCGACACCCTCAAGACCATCAGCATGTATTCGGACCTGATCGTTATCCGCAGCCCGGTCGAAGGCGCCGCGCGCTATGCCGCCGAGGTCGTGGACATTCCAATCATCAACGCCGGTGACGGCGCAAATCAGCACCCGACGCAGGCACTGCTCGACCTCTACTCGATCCGCAAGACGCAAGGAACGCTGGAAGGGCTGTCGGTCGCGCTGGTGGGAGACCTCAAGTTCGGCCGCACCGCGCACTCCCTGGTACAGGCGCTGGCGGGTTTCCGCCCTACCTTCACCTTCGTTTCTCCCGAACACCTGGTCATGCCGCAGTACATACTCGAGGACCTGGACGCCGCCGGGGTAACCTATCACCACCAGACAACGCTGGACGGCGTGACCCCGGGCCTGGACGTCATGTACGTGACGCGCATCCAGCGTGAGCGATTTGCCGATCCGGAAGAGTATGAACAGGTCAAGGATTCCTACGTGATCGACCGCGAGATTCTCAGCGACGCCAAACCAACGCTGCGAGTGATGCACCCGCTGCCGCGGGTCAAAGAGGTGTCCACCGAAGTAGACGGGACTGAACACGCATACTATTTCCAGCAGGCACGCAACGGCGTGCCTATTCGCCAGGCGCTGCTGGCACTGCTCCTGGGAGCCGCATCATGAAAGAGATGAAAGTCGACGCCATTCGCAACGGCACAGTGATTGACCACATTCCGGCCGGCAAAGCGTGGGAAGTTGCCGAGATTCTCAAGATCCATCAGGCCCCGTTGCTTGTGGGCGTCAACCTGATCAGCCGAAAGTACGGCCGCAAAGACTTGATCAAGATCGAAGACCACGAGCTGTCCTCGCGCGAGGCGAGCAGTATCGCGCTCATCGCACCACAGGCTTCGATTTCGATTATTCGTGAGTATGAGATCACGCAGAAGGTACCGGTGACTATTCCGGATGAGATAACGGCGCTGATCGTCTGTCCCAATCCGGCCTGCGTCACCAACGCCGAGCCTGTTCCCACGCGGTTCACCACCGGTGGAGCGACAACCGAAAACGAAGTTCGCGTGCGCTGCGTCTACTGCGAGAAACGCTACCGCATGACCGACGTCAAGCTGAGGTTGCAGCCCTGAGGTGCCCGGCGGCGCTCAGACGTCGCCGCCGGACCTCAGGAGACGTAGGTGCCGTGCCTCAGTAGGCGCCGAAGCGCGTTCGATAATCGCGCCGCACCTGCATCAGTTCGCCGCGGACCAGGTCACCCTGAACGGTGCCCTCCCACTCGTACAGCACCAGCTCGCCCGGCACTGCGTCGGTTATCCACCAGCGCGACTCAACCTGCTCGCCGGTCTCTTCATCCGTATACTGGTATACCGTGTAGTCGGCGTCGAAGGTGCCGGCACCAACGGTTACGCTCACGCGCTCGCGGCGGTACTGCCCCAGATCTTCACCCCAGTACACGTGATCATCGTCATAGTCAAAGTCATCATCGTCTTCTTCCACAATCACGCCGGGCTGCTCGAACACGTGGTGTCGAACCTCTCCGGTTTCCTGATCGCGGAAGTAGATCTCCAGCGCGTTGTACTCTGAATCGAGCCGCGCTTCGTACTCCAGCTCCACGTCTTCACCGTCCTGTTCGGTTCGATAGGCGAGGTACCACCAGGAAGTCCCATCGGCGTTGCGCCGCAGCAGAGCGCGCTCAGCAATGAAGGTCGCCCGCTCGTCTCCGTCGGTCGTCACCACTTCCCACACTACGCCTTCGCCTTCGTTGAACTGCTCGAGTCCGGTTCCGTAGCCGCCCAGCAGCAGGACCTGAATGTAGGTCATCTGGAACATCATGGCGTCGGTCCAGCCGGCCATCATCTGGCCGAGCAGAGCCTCACCCTGACGCCCCAGCGCCGCCCCGACCGCGTCCGAGACTACGTCGTCAAACGTGCCGCAGCCGGCCAGTGCTACCATCAGCAGCAGCAACACCACCAAAACCTTCTTGATCCCTCGCATAGCGCCCTCCTGTTTCTTTTGTCCGGCAGTTCTCTCTCCGGCTATTCTCCCGGTACTGCTCAAGTTTGCCAGGGAGGTACCGCTGCATCAAGCTTCAAGCTCTGCCATGTACCCCTGCATCTTCTCTATTCTGCGTGCGAGCTCGTCCCGCTTCTCGCGCTCCTTCTGCACCACGTCCTCGCCTGCCTTCTGCAGAAACCCGGCGTTGGCCAGTTTCTTCTCGCTCGCCTCCAGCATCTTCTGCGACTTCTCGACCGCTTTGCGCAGACGCGCGATCTCGGCGGATACATCGATCGCGTCACGTACGAACACGTACACCTCGAACCCGGTACAGACAACCGCAATACTCCCTTTTGTATCGGGCGCGGCCTCGGAGAAGGTCACACGCTCGGCACTGGTCAGCATCGAGATCAGCGGTTCGTGCTCAATGAGAAACGGCGCTGAGACAAAGCCGCCTTCGCAGCGCACGTGAAAACTGATGCGCCGCGCCGGCGGGATGGTGAACTCGCTGCGTAGCGTTCGCACCGCTCGCACCAGTTCCTGCAGCGCGCCAAAGTCCCGCGCCTCTTCCGGAGCCTCGCGCTCGGTGATGGTACGCGGATAGTCGGCGACAATGATACTCTCGCTGCGCTCCTCGCGAAACTGCGGCAGCTTCTGATAGATCTCTTCGGTGATAAACGAGACAAATGGATGCAGCAGCCGGAGGCTCTCTTCCAGGATATAGACCAGCAGACTGGCGGCGCGGTCTTTCTCGGACTCGTTATCGCTGTAGAGCGAGAGCTTGGACGCCTCGATGTACCAGTCGCAGAAATCGTTCCAGAAGAACTCGTACCCGGCGCTGCTGGCGTCATTGAAGCGATACGCCTGCATCGCACGACGCACATCGGCAACCG
>PWMO01000028.1 GCA_003558175.1 Spirochaetaceae bacterium | reverse complement strand
GGCCAGCATGAATCCGTTCCCATCCGGCAGCATGACGTCCAGAATAATCAGGTCGGGAGCCGAACGGCGTACTGAGTCCAATACCCCATCGGCGCCTTCAAACTCCGTAACCTCGAACTGCTCGAGCTGAAAGTACTCGACGATTCCTTCGCGTATGAACTCGTGATCCTCAACAACAAATACGTGTGCCATGGTTCCATATCCCAGAAGACGGTGGCACCTCAGTAGCGGAAGGTGCGTATCCGGCGCGTTTCGTTCACCAGTACCGGGCCAAACTCCGGCCGTTCGCGTTCAACCGTGCTCTTTTCGATCCAGTTCCCGAAATCGTCGTAGCGATAATCGTTGACCTTCTGCCGGATAAGGGTGCCGTCAAAACGCTCGACGAGTTCTTCAACTACGTTATTCTGCTCGTTGTAGCGCAGCCGTTCAACGGTCTGCAAAACTCCCTCGGCGTTGTAGGTTCGACGTTCCGTCACGCGCCCCTGACCGTCGTAACGTAGCCGGACCTCCTGAAACGTTTGCTCGACTTCGTCCCGCAGAACTTCACGGACCACGTCCCCCTGGCTGTTGCGCTCTTCCACGCCCTGTTTCATGATCCGTCCGTCACTGTAGTACATCGTCCAGGTGGTTTCCCGCCGCTGCGCGTCATAATCGTACACGGTCCGCCACTGCGGTATCCCCCCTCCGGTATAGCGCGCCTGCTCCACGAGATTGTCTTCCATATCGTAGTCGTACAGCTCGGTGTATTCGAGCGTACCGTCCGGCCCAAAATGGCTCTCCTGCACCAGCACACTCCCCTCGCGTCGGTACTCATGAGTCCATTGGATCTCGCCCGCTTCGTTCCGCGCAGCAATTTTTTCAAGGCTGCCGCCGCCGTTGTAGCGGTATGCCGTGTCCAACAGCAGCTCTCCGGAGCCGTCAAAGGTCTTGCGCCGATGCACCCGTCCTTCGCCGCTAAACCAAAGCCGTTCCCGCAATACCATCCGAGGTCTGCGCAACGGCGAGTCCACCACGACCTCGTCAAACAGCTCGAGTTCACGAGGCACGATCCGAAGGTCTGCGCTGCTGACCGCGTGCTCCAGGTTCGCGCTGAGCGGTTGAAGCGCCACGGCAAGCAGTACAGTGCACCATATTGCGGGTTTCATAGGCCTTTCTATGGTACTACAGCTCACCACCAGGGGCAACCGGCATGCGATTCTTGACGAAATCTTGACACAGAGCAGATACGGCGTGGACACCGCCTTGCTAAGCTATGAGTACACCAAAGTTAAGGAGGGTGTGTGATGAGAAAGCTTATTCTGTTGACGGTTATTGCTTCGGCCTTAGCGCTGGTGTTCGCTGCGTGCGAACCAATCGAAAATGGGGAGTTCGAAGAGCAACCCATGGAGCAGCCCGGAGGCGACGACGGCTTCTAACGTTTGGAAGTCGTGCTGGATGGAAACCGGCTCTGAAGAGCTGGATACCGGCTCTGACGAGCACGGTTTATCAAACTCACTTCTGATGCAGGCGGCCTCACGGCCGCCTGTTCTGCGTTCCGGGCCGTAGGCGACAGGGTTTCGCTGTCAGGACGCGCCAAGGGCGACGGCAGTCGCGATCGAGTTCAGCTTGGCGGTCTGAGAGTCGGCACGCGAGGTGAGAACGATTGGAGCGGAAGCTCCGGCGATAATGCCCGCGTTCTCCGCCCGCAGCATGAATACTATCGCCTTATAGAGAATGTTTCCCGCCTCGATGGTGGGGACTATCAGAACGTCGGCCCGCCCCGCAACCGGGTCGTTTACGCCCTTTAACGCTGCCGCGTTGGGGCAGATTGCATTGTCCAGCGCGAGAGGGCCGCTGACAATACACCCCGTCAGGTCGCCGCGCTGGTTGCGTTCGCGCAGCGCCACTGCATCCATGGTTGCGGGCATCTTTGGCGTCGGTTTTTCTTTGGCGCAGAGCATGGCTACCAGGGGATTCTTCACTCCAATCCCGTGCGCCACTTCGACGGCGTTCATCACGATCTGTTGCTTCTGCTCAAGGTCCGGCGCGATGTTCATGGCTGCGTCACTCATCAGAATCAGTCGATCGTACCCCGCGATTGCAAACAGCGCCACGTGGCTCAGCACCCGTCCGGTTCGCAGTCCTTCATCGGCGTCAAGGATCGGCTTGAGAAATTGCGAGGTATCAATCAGCCCCTTCATTAAGACCTCGGCTTCACCGTAGTGGACCAGTCGTACCGCGGCCGCTGCGGCCCGCTCAGGGTCACGTTCTGCAATCACCGTTAACTGCTCGGCGCCGGCAAGGCCGCCGGATGCACGCTCGATCAACTGCGGGTCTCCAACCAGGATCGGGTCGACGATGTTCTCATTTGCCGCGTTGAGAACCGCTCGCAGGGTGTCGTCGTCGTGGGGGCAGACCACCGCCATTCGTGAACTGGATCGCTGCTGCGCCTTCTGCAGGATCTGTCGGAAGCCACTCGGCCGACCATTATTCATACGCGTACGGTCCTCCCAGCCACTCTTCTAGGTGGTCTTGCCGCCCGAGGGCATGACGAAGCGTTCAGCAGCTGAGAATCCGCGTGTCAGCGCTCCCTCGTTCATCGGGATGAAATGCTCTTTTGAAGGACCAAACATACGCCGCAAACCCGCTACCAGTTCCGCGACGCAGACTACCTCTACCAGGGCGGTGTAGGCACCGAGCATCACCATGTTGGCCGCTTTCAGCGTTCCCACTTCCGCCGCAATCTCGTTGCCGGCAATTGGAACGCAGCGAATATCGCTCCGTTCGGGCTCTTCGTTGATCAGTGAGCTGTTGTAGATGAGCAGACCGCCTGAGACGAGTTCCCTCTCGAACCGCTTCATCGAGGGAAGATTCATCGCAATGATGGTGGTGGCGTCAAGTGAGATAACCGGGGAGCCAATTGGGGTGCTGGAAACAATTACGTGGCAGTTTGCCGTCCCGCCGCGCATTTCGGGGCCGTAGGAGGGCAGCCACGACACCTCCAACCCCTTCTCCATCGCCGACTGGGCAACAAGCCGCCCCATCGACATCACTCCCTGCCCGCCGAAGCCGGCACAGACCAGTTTTTCAAGCATGCTTCCCCCCCTCGGTGCCGGGTCGCCGAAAGTTCCCCAGGGGATAGTAGGGGATCAGTGATTCCTTGAGCCAATCGAGCGACTCGAGCGGCGACATGCCCCAGTTGGTTGGACAGGTCGAAAGCACCTCTACCAGCGAGAACCCACCGCTCGACTTCTGGCACGCGAACGCATTCCGGATTGCCGTCTTTGTCTTGCGGATGTGTGCCGGGTTGTGCACCGAAACCCGTTCTACAAAAGCGGCGCCGTCGATGGTCGCCAGCAATTCCGACATCCGCAGTGGATAACCCGCCATGCGCGGGTCTCTGCCGAGCGGGCTGGTGGTAGTCTTCTGGCCCACCATGGTGGTTGGCGCCATCTGGCCGCCGGTCATGCCGTAAATGGCATTATTGACGAAGATCACGGTGATGTTTTCCGCCCGGCCGGCCGCGTGCACAATCTCTGCCGTTCCGATCGAGGCCAGGTCTCCGTCGCCCTGGTAGGTAAAGACAATCCGATCCGGGAGTACCCGTTTCACGCCGGTTGCCATCGCGGGCGCGCGACCATGTGCAGCTTCGTGCATGTCACAGTTGAAGTACTTGTAGGCGAGCACCGAGCAACCTACCGGGGCCACGCCGATTGCGCTGCCGAGCTCATCCATCTCTTCAAGAACTTCGCCAACCAGCCGATGGATTATTCCATGGGTGCAACCCGGACAGTAATGAAACTCGACGTCGGTTAACGCCCTGGTACGCTCAAACACTACCGGCATCACTTTCCCTCCTTCAGAAAGGTCTGTGCAGCCTCCACCACTTCGTGCTGCGACGAGATCATGCCACCCGGTCGTCCGTAGAATCCAACCGGAAATCGTCCTTTGACCGCGATCTTGACGTCATCAACCATCTGTCCGCAACTCAACTCAACCGCCATGACGGTTTTTACGCTTTCCGGCAGCGAGTCGAACGCCGCGAACGGGAACGGCCAGACCGTGATCGGCCGGATCATGCCCGCCTTGACCCCTGCCTCCCGCAACTGCAGGACGGCGTTGCGTACAATGCGTGAGGCAGTACCGTATGATACAAAGACGACCTCAGCGTCCTCGACCTGGTACAGCTCAAAGCGGTTCTCCTC
>PWMO01000194.1 GCA_003558175.1 Spirochaetaceae bacterium | reverse complement strand
AGGCGTCCATCGGGCGGCTATTCATCGGCGGTATTGTACCGGGACTGCTCATGGGACTGGCACTGATGGTCACGGTGTACGTGATGGCGGTGAAGCGGCCAAAAGACTTCCCGACCCGGCCGGCGGCCGACCTCAAGGGCATCTGGGTGGCGTTCAAGCGGGCATTTCTGCCGTTGTGGGCACCGGTCATTATTCTGGGTGGAATCGCGTTTGGTGTCACGACACCTACCGAGGCCGGCGTGGTGGCGGTAGTCTACGCGCTGATTCTGGGAATCATCTATCGCGAGATTGACCTGGCCAACATGAAGGAGATGCTGGTTGCGACCGCCAAACAGGTCGGCTCGGTGCTCTTTATCCTGGCCGGCGCGCGGCTGTTCAGCTACATCATGACGCTGCAGCGGGTCCCGACCGTCCTGACGGGCGCGGTGATTGCGTTTACCGAAAGCCCGGTTATTCTGCTGATGATCCTGAATATCGTGCTGCTGATTCTGGGGATGTTTCTCAACTCCTCCACTATCCTGGTGCTCACCGTACCGGTGCTGACGCCGATGCTGGCAACCTTTGGTATTGATCCGATTCATTTTGGCGTGGTCATGACGCTCAACGTCATGATCGGGATGCTGACGCCGCCGCTGGGAGTAGTTCTCTATGTCTGTGCCGACATTGCCGAGGTGCGGTTTGAGCGGGTGCTGAAGGACATCGTGCCGTTCTACATTCCGCTGATCATCGTGCTGCTTCTGATCACCTACATCCCGGGTCTCGTGCTCTGGCTGCCGAATCTGCTGATGGGGGCGATGTAGTCGTGCGCAAGCACAACGGGCCGCTGCGCATTGGAGTTGCCGGGTTGGGCAGGATTGCGCAGGCGCATCTGGATGCGATCACGGCGCTGCCGGACGAGCACGCCGTGCTGCAGGCGGTTGCCACCCGTCGCGCGCCGCAGGATCTGGAGCGGGAACTGGGGGTAACCGTGCACGCTTCCTACGCCGAGCTGCTGGCCAACCCGGATGTTGACGCGGTAATCATCTGTTATCCCAACGCCATGCACCGTGAAGCGGTAGTGGAGGCGGCGCAGGCCGGGAAACACATCCTGGTCGAGAAGCCGATCGGCATGCATGCGGCCGAGGTCGAGCAGATGGTCCAGGCGGCTGAAGGCAGCGGCGTGGCGTTGATGTCGGCGCAGAGCCGGCGGTTTTCGGACGCAGTGGAGGCTGCGCGCCGCGCCATGCCGGAGATCGGGCGCGTCATCAGAATTGTGATCAATTTCCTGGTTCAGTTTGCTGAACCGCCTACCAACTGGTGGAAGGATCCGGACGCTGCCGGTGACCTGATCGTGCACCTGCAGGGCAGCCACTCGGTGGACACCATCGTCTGGTTTCTGGACGCCGAGCCGGACTGGGTAGCGGCACGCACGGCGTGTGTCAATCCCGCCTTTGGCGGTGCGGACGAGGCCGACATGCTGCTGGGCTTTGGCGACGACGTGACCGCATCGGTGCATCTGTCGCTCAATACAAAGCCGTATCATCACGAACTGATCGTGGTCGGGACGGAAGGCAGCATTCACATGAAGGAGTATCCCACGGGCGTGCCGTTTGGTGTCGGCTACGACCTGCAGGTCAACGGCAAGACTCGGGTGGAAGGGCCGCAGAGTCCGACCATCTACACCAAGCAGCTGGCCGAGTTTGTTTCGGCGGTGCGCGAAGGCCGCGAACCGCTTGCCTCCGGGCGGGAAGTGCTGCGTACCACGCGTGCGCTTGACGCCGTGGTCGAGGCAGCGCGCAGCGGTCGGACCGTCTCTTTGTAGAACGCTGTTGTATTGTAGAGCGCTGTTGTAACACCCGCGTTGCAACGTCTCGAAGTTGGCGCAGTTCGGGGTCACTGCCGGTCGCGGAACTGCCGCGGGCTGACCCCGGTCTGTTTACGGAAGACGCGCGTAAAGTAGTTGGCGTCGCCGTAGCCCACCTTCTCGGCGATCTCGCGCATCGTGAGGCGCCGGTCCTTCAGCAGCTCCTTCGCGTAGCTGATTCTGCGGTGGGTCAGGTAGTCAATAAACTTGGTCTTGTAACGGTCCTTGAAGATCCGGCTGAGGTACTGCGGGCTCAAGCCGACTTTGGCCGCGGTGCTCTCCAGCGTGATGGCGCGGTCGAACGGTTTGTCAATGATGGTGAAAACCCGCGCCAGCGGGTCGCGGCTGTCGTGCAGCAGGTTCTGATTCATGTTGTCAACGATGCTGAGCACCGCCTTGCGAAACCAGATGCGTAACTCCTCTACCGTCTGCAGATTGTGCAGCTCGAGCAGCTTTCCGCCGTGGTGGCACAGGTTGATCTGCAGACCGGTGATGGCCGTCTCGCGCTTGAGAATTGTGACAAACTCCGCGGCCCACTCTTTCATGGTGCCGATTCGCTCGCAATGGGTCAGAATGTAGGAGATCAGTTCGTCGGTCAGCTCGTACAGCAGCGCGGTGTTTCCCTGGCGCAGTTCGGTGAGGAAGGTGTTCTCCAGTTCGTGCGGATACTCCGGCTCCTTCTGCTGCAGGTTGTAGCTCCAGAGCCACGAGTAGTGCACCACCGAGTTGTCGCGTTCGGCAAGGTAGAGGGCGTAGAACGCCTCGTTATAGGCTTCATTGAGTCTGCCCACGTCCGAGACCAGTGATCCAACGCCGATGGGAACCTCCAGGCCGGTCTCTTTGCGGATGCGCGCCTGCAGCCGCCTGGCGAAGCCCAGCCCTTCTTGTGCCGCCTGCTCCACCGCGATGCTGCCCTGAGTTGGAAAGAGCGCAATCACCTTGCTGCCGTAGGAGTTCCCAACCAGGCAGCCCTGCTGTTCGGCGAGGTAGCGCTCGGCCACCTCCATGACATTGCCGCCGCGGCTGTCGGCCGGGTGCTTGCCGCGGCTCAGCAGCAGGAAATACGCTCCGGATACCGAAAGACCAAGGAAGCGGAAGTAGCAGTCGATCCGGTCGGCGTCTGCTTCACCGGTGATCAGCAGCGAGACCAGCTCGCGCTCGATGAACGTTCGCATGCGGTCGCCGATTGACTCGCGCCGTGGAACACAGTGCTCGCGGCCCCTGCCGGCAAACAGCGTCTGCAGCACGTGCTGGAGTCGCTCGCGCGAGACCGGTCTTGCCAGCACGCTGCGCACTCCCAGCAGCATCATTTCGTTCAGGAACTCGGTTTCGGCGCTGTCGGACAACAGCAACACCGCCGGCGCCCTCGGCACCGATTGCAGGTGGTGGAGCAGCGAGGTCAGCGCCGACTCCCCGTCAAGCTCCGAGTCCAGCAGCACCGAATCCACCTCGGCCTGCTCGATTGCCGATTCCAGACCCGCAACGGAGTCCACCGTTGCAACGATGCGAACGCGCGGGTTGAGCTCGGCGCACAGCTTGTTGAGAAACGCGGTCTCGGTCTTGCGCGCAACGGCAAGAACGCAGCGAACGGAGCTCATGCGGTGTCCCTCCATGTTTGCACGTCAACCGAGACGGCGGCTTCGCGGCAGGTGAGGCGGTAGCTGCCTGCGGCCCGGTTGTAGCGGCCGATCAGGTGCAGCTGCCGTACATCGCGAGAGACCTGTCCGCCGTACAGCCAGTCGATCACCGCGCGCAGTATGCTGCCGCGCGCGACGTGAACCTCTGCCGGTGCGGGATCCAGTTCGAGGTGTACCGTGCGGGCGCCGTCCTCGGCGTCGTTGATGGCTGCGATCAGGGTCTGGAGCACTTCGAGCTCATTCGCCAGGCTCACCTCGCTGTCGGAGCGCGACAGATAGACCGTAACTGCGGCGAGCTGCGCTACAAACCGGTGCGTCTGCTCGGCGCCTTCGAGATAGGCGAGGTGAGCGGCGTGTGCAAGACTGCGGTTCATGAAGCGAGTTATCTCCACGACTTCTATTCTCCACCTTGACCGCACGGCTGACTATGATATAAATGATGTCGGGCGCGAAAAATCTCCGTACCGGCTATCTATTATTCATTTATAGCACAAAATTGTCCGGCATTGCCAGTGAAACCGCTGGTCGTCGCCTGCCTTTTCGGGCGGAGAGCAAAAGCAGTCGGACTTGTTAAAAGAATCAGACTCGAACGAATCGCGGGCGTCGCGGTACAATGACGCCAACACGTACAGCTCGAGTTATCCCACTGTGCGCAAGGAGGAGAGAATATGGATACGCGCAATCTACAGATACTACAGGTACCGGT
>PWMO01000426.1 GCA_003558175.1 Spirochaetaceae bacterium | reverse complement strand
GGAAAGGGGAATGAATCGGAATTCCCGCGCGATAACCTTCTCGCGGTCACTGGTCTGCAGCGGCTTGCCCTGGTAGCGCCAGAAGTTGAAGTAGATTCGTTCGCGAGCCGTATCCGGCACAACCGGCGCCTCGACAACAAACCGGGCCGCGACGAGATGCGCAGCCGGCGGGTACTCCGAGTGCCCGTGCCAGCTGACAAACTCCACGCGGCCGGGCGTCCAGGTGAAGCGGTGCGTGGTAGCTTCACCCTGCTGGTCCAGCGCAAACCGCAGCCGGTTCTCCGGAATCGCAGCCGGCTGTACCGAGAACTGCGCATTTGTCATGTCCGGGTCGCCCCAGCGCGAGAACTCGATATCGATCTCGCGATGATACGGGTGCTCGCTCGGCAGTTCAAATGTGAAAAACCCAAACACTGCCTGCGGGTCGAGCCGGTCCAACCGGGCAATCAGACGCGCCTCGTATATCCCGTAGCCATGGCTACGCCTCATGCGTACTTCAGTGGCGTAGTCTCCCAGCGTCAGATGCAGCTGCCCGGATCCGTCGACCCAGACGTCGCTGGTTGCGTCGGAAAACCGGTTGCCGCCGGGATCGGTTGGGCGCTCCGAGCGGCGCACCGTCCAGTCGTAGCCCGAAAAGCGGATCGAACGGGGAGTTGCGGTTGCGTCCTCGGGAACCACCATCTGCGCGCAGGATACCATAACCACCAGAACGAGACCGGTGCCGAAAATTTTGAAATGCTGCATCCACCGGATTATACCCGACACCGAAATCAAGGCAAGAGAACAGATGTTGTATTATAGTGAAGTTGTGAATACACCAATGTGTGCAGTCACCGGATTGCCGCACGGGCCGGCCTTGCGTCGAGCGCTTGAAGAGCTGGTCGCCGGTACATCCTCCGCTCACTGGTTGATGCTTATGCGGATAGACCGCATAGAGTACATCAACAGCCACTACGGCCGCGAGGAGGGTGATGAAACCCTGCACCGAATCGCCCGGATAATCTCACGGACAGCGCATTCAGACGAGCTGTATCGCGCCGACGGTCCGCTCTTTGCGCTTCTGTTTGCCGGCGACGTTCCCGCGGCCCTGGCGATGGCGGAACGGATCCGCAAATCGGTTGCTGAGTCACAGGAGCTGATTGAGCCGCTCTCGGTTTCCATCGGACTGGTCGAAGGTCTGGACGCAGATTCCGCCACCGCCCTTGAGGAGATCGCGCAATCTCGGCTGCAGATTGCGCGCCGCCGGGGCGGAAACACCGTCTGCGCGGTATCGTACTCCGACGATGACACCCCCTATTCCTCCGCAGTCATCCTGGTAGTCGACCCGGAAGTTGACGCGCTCGGCGTTCTGATTCGTGAGCTGGAAGCGAAAGGATTCAGCGTGATGACCGCCACCGACGGTCTGGAAGCGCTGCAGATGATATCCCAGTTCGCCCCTGATGTGGTGATCTCCGAGCTCACCGTTCCCAAGCTCAGCGGGTTTGAACTGAGGGCTCGACTGCGGCAGTCTGAGGAACTGGCGGCAATTCCTTTTGTGCTTCTGTCTCACCGCAGGACCGATGAACTCGTTCGACAGGCGGCTTCGCTGCGGATTCTGCACTACCATCAGAAACCGGTTTCGGTGGTCATGGTCGCAGAACTGGTGAAAAATCTGGCCGGTCCACGGCTGGTGGACGACGGAGCCGGGTGCGTTTGATGCTATTTCTCCCTCACCTGCCGCTGCAGCTGAGCCGGCTAACCCTACCCGGAGTCTCGCTGCTCGGATCGACGCTGGTCGGACTGTTTCTGGCAGTGTCGTTCGCGATCGTGCTCATGCTGACGCTATCGCAGTTGGCCCGACGCCGCCGCAGGCGACGGCTTGAGACCTGTCGCCGCTTCCTTCGCGAAGAGTCCGGTTACCGCACCGATATGGAAGACATTGCCGCACTCGTCTCGCGCAATCTTTTCATCTTCCTGCGAGCCTATGTCGAGTGCCTGAGTCACACCGTACTTTCGGATCGGATGACCCGCACCATCGAGCGTGCCTTGCGCCATGTGTCGGCCGACACGCTGCTGATCCGTGACTTAAACAGGCGCAGCCGGTTCCGCCGCGCGCGGGCGGCACTCTACCTGGCCTATGTGCCGTCGGTCGCGGGAGCCGCCGCACTCGATACCCGCCTGCAAACCGAGACCTCGCTCTCGGTTAAACTTCGGATCGTCTACGCGATTGTGAGACGGCGTTACATTCATTCCGTACCCACGGTATTTAACAGCCTGCAGAACGCTCCGGAAGACTACCGCGCACGCGTCTACGGACTTCTGGTCGAGCTCGGTTACCAGCTGGAACAGCTGCTCCCGGTAATGCGGAACCGGGATGAACCGGAGATCCAGCTGGCGTTTGTGCGTGCCGCGCCACAGGTGCCGACCGACGCAATGCGATACTATCTGCGCACTCTCGTGCATACCGGCTCGCAACGCGTGGCGCGAGCGGCGTTTCGCGTCCTGGTCAACCACTTCTCCGAGAGCGTTGACCCGACCGACTACATTGACAGCGACGACCGCTTCTTCGTCAACCTCGCCGTCGAAGCTCTCGGGAGAACTCCGTCACCGGAAAACGTTGAAGCGATCCTGCCGCATCTTGCCACCGGAGAGACTCGCAAGAGCGCCGTAGTAGCGCTGACCGAGATGATCCGTTCGGTACCGCGAATGATACCGCTTCTGATAACGCTGCTACGCTCCGACCCACGCAGCGACGTTCGCGAGGGACTGGCGGAGGTGCTGGCCACGAGATCGGAGCACGTACTGCTGAGCGCATTGCGCGAACAGTGGCCCGACGCGGACAAAGTGCTCTCGCTGCTGCTGCGCACCGGCAACGCAACCGGCATTCTGTCGCTGATCAACCGCAACACCGATGCCGGACGCGAGGCAGCCATCTGTAATCTCATCGGCGAGACCGTCCGCTCCAACCCCTGGCTGCGGGAGGAATACGGTCTGTACGCGAAGGACTCGGTGGTGCAGCGGCTGGGTATCGAGCGCCGCCGGATAGACTCGCGGCGCGGTGAGCGACGAGCGGAGAGCAGCAGCAAGCCTCTGCTTGCCGCAATTATCATGGTCACGCTGTTGGGGCCGCTCGCACTGTTTGTCTGCGTGCAGGCAGTGCTGCACGGCGGCGTTTCGTGGCGATCCCTTGTACCGGACTACCTGGTACTGTTTGAACGCGGTTTTGTGGCGTATGCGTTTACCCTCAACGCCGTCTACCTGATACTGCTGGTCGCGGCCGTTCAAGCGGTGCTGCAGACTGAGCGGCTCTGGGAGCTGCGCCCGCTGGAGTTGCTGTTCAAGGAGGGGATTCTCCCGTCCGTCAGCATCATAGCACCCGCCTACAATGAAGAGGCCACAATCGTCGAAAGCGTAACGGCGTTGCTCAATCTGCGTTACCCGGACTACGAGGTAATTGTTGTCAACGACGGCTCGCTGGACGGCACGCTGCAGCAGCTCATCAGCACGTTCGAACTGGAACGAAGCAGTCTCTTCGTCCACGACTATCTGAACACCCGGCCGATCCGCGGCGTCTACCGCAATCCCCGTCTCCCCGGGCTGCTCGTGATCGACAAGTCTAATGGAGGCAAGGCGGATTCACTGAACGCCGGCATCAATGCATCGCGCAAGGACTACTTTGCCGCCATCGATGCCGACTCGCTGCTGGAGCCGGACGCTCTGCTGCACCTCGCAACCGAGCTGCTCGACAGCGATCTTCCGGTTGCGGCGGTTGGCGGCAACGTCTTGCCAATCAACGGCTGCCTGGTGGAACGAGGGCACATCGACCAGATCAGACTGCCGCAACGCTGGTTGGCCCGTTTCCAGCTGGTGGAGTACATCCGCGGATTCATGACCGGACGCACCGGCTGGGCACGCCTGGATTCTCTGCTGATCATCTCCGGCGCGTTCGGTCTGTTCGACAAGATGCACGTGATCAATGCGCACGGGTATATGACCTCCAGCGAACAGCTATCGAAGGACACGGTTGCAGAGGACATGGAACTGGTCGTGCGAGTTACGCGCCGATTGCGGGATGCCGGGCGCCGGGCGACGATTCGTTACGCGCCCGGCGCCAACTGCTGGACCGAGGTACCGGAATCGGCGGGCATTCTGGCTTCGCAGCGTGACCGATGGCAGCGCGGGCTGATAGATGTGCTGTTCTATCACGC
>PWMO01000008.1 GCA_003558175.1 Spirochaetaceae bacterium | reverse complement strand
GTGGAAAGCGCTTCATATGCTCCGGCTCAAGCCCGACGAGATCGAGCAGCTCGGCCACCCGTCTCCGCAGCAAGCCTGAATCGCGCTGTCCCTGCAGCACCATCGGTTCCGATACGATCTTGGCTACCGAGTGGCGCGGGTTGAGCGACGAGTAGGAATCCTGGAAGATCATCTGCATCCTGGGCCGGTAGGCGCGCAGCTCCTGGTCTGAGAGCGCGGTAATCTCAGCATCGCCAATGACCACGCGACCTGCGGTTGGATCATACAGGCGCAATACGCTGCGCCCGGTGGTTGATTTGCCGCAGCCGCTCTCACCGACGAGGCCGAGCGTTTCACCGCGTCCAATCTCGAACGAAACGTCGTCCACCGCGCGGACGGCGCCCAGGGTACGGCTGAAGATTACGCCGCGGGTTACCGGAAAGTACTGCTTAAGTCCCTGAACCTGAACAAAGGGTGCCTGATTGGAAGTGCCGCTCATGCCTGTCTCCTTCGCGGTCGGTCATTTTCGAGGTCATACCAGCACGCGGAGAGGTGCGTCTCGTTGCTCGCGGACTGGATCGGTTCGAGCGGCGGACGCTCGGCGCGACAGCGGTCAAATGCCCAGGGACATCGCGGCTCAAACGGACACTGGGTCGGTGGCGCAAACAGGCTCGGAGGTGTCCCGGAGATATTTACCAGTTCCGGCTCATTAATGTGCAGCTTCGGTAAGGCCCCCAGCAGACCGACGGTGTAGGGATGCCGCGGATGCGCGTACAGCCCGTCAACGCTGCCGGTCTCGATGATCGTTCCGCCGTACATAACCGCCACCCGATCCGCGATACCGGCAACCACACCGAGGTCGTGTGAGATCCAGATAACCGCAATGCCGAGTTCCTCGCTCAAGCGATTCATGAGGTCGACAATCTGGGCCTGAACCGTAACGTCCAGCGCGGTTGTCGGTTCGTCCGCAATCACGATTTCCGGATCACAGGCAATGGCGATCGCGATCATCACGCGCTGACGCATCCCGCCGGAAAACTGGTGCGGGTAGTTGCGGTAGCGCGCCTCGGGGTCCGGTATGCCAACCTGGTCCAGCAGCTCTATCACGCGCTTTCTGGCTTCCGTGCCACGACGGCTGGTATGCCGTTCGATCGATTCGCGTATCTGATCGCCAATGGTCATGAGCGGATTCAGCGAGCTCAAAGGGTCCTGGAATATGAAGCCGATGCGATTGCCCCGAATTGACACCATGGGCCGCTTCTTGAGCGAAATCAGATCTACTTCCTGGTCGCCGTAGCGAAACAGAGCCTCACCGGCTACAATCCGCCCCGGTGGTTGAGGAATCAGCCGCAGCAGCGACATCATTGACACACTCTTGCCGCTACCGCTCTCACCAACGACCCCCAGGGTCTCGCCCTGGTGCAAGTCGAGCGAGACACCGTTTACCGCGTGCACCGTGCCGTCGACGGTATCAAAATTGACCTGCAGGTCTCGTACTTCAAGTATTGGTTTCATCGCTGCTATCCTGTCACGAGGCACTGCGCCGGATCTTTGGATCCAGCAGGTCACGCAGCCAGTCACCAAGCAGATTCATACTCAGCGACGTCACTACAATGGCCAGACCGGGGAACGTTGCAATCCACGGCGAAAACTGGATGTACTGCCTCCCCGCAGCCAGCATGTTGCCCCAGCTCGGGATGCTGGGTGGCACGCTCAGCCCCAGAAACCCCAGTCCCGCCTCGTAGAAGATCATCCCCGACATTTCAAAAGTCGCCACCGTCAGCAACGGACCGATCAGATTGGGCAGTATATGGTCGATGAGGATTCTAGTGCGCGTTGCACCGAGGCTGACCGCCGACTCCACGTAGCCCGATTGCCTGATTCGCAGCACTTCGCCGCGGGTAATCCGCACAAATAACGGCGCATTAGTGAAGCCGAATATCAGAATGACGTTCAGCAGACTGCGACCCAGAACCGACGCCACCACCACAACCAGCAGCAGGTACGGCACCGCTAGAAAGAGATTGGTGATGCCCATAATAATGCTGTCGGTGCGTCCGCCGGTATAGCCTGCGAGCAAACCCAGAACCAATCCCAGCGTGGAGGCTATGACGACCCCGACAAACCCTACCGTCAACGACACACGGGTCCCGTACATGATGCGGCTCAGCATGTCGCGCCCGAGGTTGTCGGTACCCAACGGATGATCCCAGCTGCCTTCCTCGTGCCACGCCGGAGGTTGCCGGCTGGCGCGCAGGTTCTGCTGCAACGGATCGTGTGGGGCGAGGGTGGGAGCTAACAGCGCCACCAGAATGACGAACGCGAACAGAACCACGCCGAAGAGGCCCGCCTTATCGCGCAGAATGAGCTTCAAGAAGCGCTGAACGGGGCTGCGAAGCCCTCGCGTTTCAAGTGCGTCAAGCCTCATAGCGTATCCTTGGATCGATGAGCGCGTAAGCAATGTCCGACAGCAGGTTGAGCACCACCACAAAGCAGGCGCTGAACACTGCAATAGCCTGCACCAACGGAAAGTCTCGTGCCTGCACCGCTTCGTTGATCATGCGACCGATTCCGGGCCAGGCAAAGATTGACTCGATGTAGATCGATCCGCCCAGCATGTATCCAAACTGGACCGCTACAATGCTTACCAGGGTTACCGCGACGTTGCGGAAGATGTGGTGCGAATAGACGCGGCGATCCAGCAGTCCTTTGCTGTACGCGGTGCGGATGTAGTCTTCGCTGCGTACCTCAAGTACCGCCGAGCGGACCAGGCGGGTAAACTTGCCCAGCGGAAAAAATCCAAGCGCAATCGCCGGCAGCACCAGCGAGCGCAGACCGTCACGGCCAAAAGTGGGAAACCAGCGCAACTGAACTGAGAAATAGACGATCAGCATCAGTGCCAGCCAGAAATTGGGCACAGTCTGGCCGATGAGGCCGACGCCGCGGCAGATCGTATCCCACACACCCCCGGGGCGCGAACCGCCGAAGATGCCCAGCGGTATGGCAAACACCAGCGCAAATGCCATCGCGGCCAGTGCCAGTTCAAGCGTGGCGGGCAGGCGTTCGAGAACCAGACGCATTGCGGGGGCGCGGTAGTGCAGCGACCGGCCGAAGTCACCAACGGCGGCACCGCCCATGTAACTGAAGAACTGCCGGTGAAGCGGCTCGTTAAACCCCATCGCTTCGCGAAACGCTTCCAGCTCCTCCGGTGATGCATCGCGTGGCATCATCAGACGAGCAGGATCACCGGTCAGCCGCACCAGAAAAAAGACCAGAATCAGCACTCCAACCATCAGCAGGAGCGACTGTAACAGACGAGAAAACAGGTAGCGTTGCATCAAAACCTCCTCAGGGCAGCAGCAGTAGCGGCCGGTCCCTTCAACAGAGGGACCGGCCGGATGCACTACTAAGTTGCAGTCTGCGCTGCTACTCCAGGTAGGTAAACATCAGAAAGTAGTCCTCTGCTGCCCGCGGTCGATAGTCCACTACGTTGTCACGCGTAGCTTCGAACGTTTCCGGTACGTAGAGGTAGATGAAGGGCGGGTCGTCGTACATGGTGCGGTGCAACTCGCGGTACAACTGCGCTCGCTCTTCCTGATCGATGGTGACCCCAATTCGGTCGAGGTAGTCATCGATGGTTGGGTCGCTCCATGCGGAAAAGCTGGCGTCCCAGCCGCCGAGGGCACCGCGCAGACGCGGCAGCGACTCGCCGGAGCGTTCCGACCAGCTGTCGCCAAACAGTGGCGGCAGACGCTTCTCGCCTTCCAGATCCCAGAATCGGCCGGACTCTATGATTTCGAGGTCGGTGATAATGCCGACATCGGCCAGGTAGCCCTGAATTGCTTCAGCCACCTGCTCAAAGTTGGTGTAGGCGCCGCTGGGAGCGGCAAACCCGATCTCAAACCCGTCGGGGTACCCGGCTTCCGCCAGCAGTTCTCGCGCACGATCCGGATCGTAGCGATAAGGTTCGATAGTTGCGTCATAGCCGAGATTGGACTCGGTCATGAGCCCGGTTGCGAGCTGTGCCCGCCCTCCGAACAAACTGTCGATAATCGCCTGGCGGTCGACCGCGTAGTTCATCGCCTGTCTGACACGCGGGTCTTCGGTCGGTTCTCCCACACCGGTGGTAAGGTTATTGAAGGCGATGTAGAAGACGCGGTCAATGGGGTAGGTTACGACGTTCACACCCGGCACGCGCTCGAGCGCTTCAGCCTGTTCATAGGTCAGACGGTTGACGAT
>PWMO01000041.1 GCA_003558175.1 Spirochaetaceae bacterium | reverse complement strand
GCCAAACACTTCGCCTTGAACTCACTTGCCGACATCATCTTCATATGACCAGCATACATGACCAGTCACAAAAATTTATCCGTATTCCAGCGTTGTGCCGTGTACCAGCGAGGCGAAGCGCAATCGTTGACAACGCATAATAAGTACTACATAATGTAGTGCATGGAGGCCAGTGGTACGTGAAAACGGTTAGTGTTCGGAATCTGCAGCACCTGCTCGGCAGTTACCTTGACGAAGTTGAGCGGGGAGAGACAATCATCGTACGACGTCGTGATAAGGCAATCGCCCGGATCGTGGCTATACAACCGGAGCAGCCTTCGCCGTGGCCGGATCTGGAAGCACGCGTTCAGGCTCTGTACCCCGACGGCGTCGTCTCACCATCGGCGAGCGACGTACTGTATGAAGACCGCAGCTGATTCTTCCAGCTCCGCCGTGACCGGCTACGTCGACTCCGGTGTACTCGTTAAACTGTACATTCGGGAGCCAAACTCGGGAGCCGCCGCCCAGGCAGCCTCCGCGTTCCCCTTCCTGCCGCTCACTCCGCTGCATGAACTGGAGATCCGCAACACCTTCCACGCGCTCCATGGTCGGGGAGCAATCACTGACGTTCAACGGGCGGCATCGGAGCACGTATTCGACACGGATATCACGGCGGGACGTCTGCGCCGGGTTGTCCCCGATTGGACCGGAGTGTTCACCGACGCGTTCGAACTATTGGGGAAATGTACCGCCGAAACTCTGGCGCGATCGTTGGACGTACTCCATGTAGCCATCGCCGGGAGGCTGGATCAGCCTGCTTCAGAGCTCACCTTTATCACTGCAGACAGGCGGCAAGCGCTGGTGGCGGAGCGAGCGGGTTTTCGAACCCGGTTTATCTGACAGAACAGTTGTAACGTCTCACGCTATCCGGTCCCGGTTGCCCGAAGCGCTTTTTATGCTGAATCACTCAGCTGTGTTGAGTAAATCCATCAGCGGACGGTTGATGTAGATGCTTTCCTTCCAGGCCTTGTAGGAATCGAGTATGCCGATATCTTCCAGCTGTTTGAGGTACTTGCTCGCAGTCCGACGCTCCGCGATGCCGTGAGTCACCAGGTTCTCGATCTTGACGTAGGGCTGCACGAACAACAACTCGATCAGTTCCTTTGAGTACGTGGTACGCGGGAGTGCCTGTCGTGCCATCTCGGTGGTCTGCTCCATGAGCGATACAATGGCCTGTGTAAGGTCCATCGTCAGCCGCGACGTCTCCTCTACCGCAGTGATCATGAACTCAATCCAGGGAACCCACGCGGACTCAGTGCGCACCCGCTGTAGCAGTTCGTAGTACTGAGGTTTATGCCGGATGATGTAGCGGCTCAAGTAGAGAATCGGCGAGTCCAATAGTCCACAACGGATCAGGTAGAGAACATTGAGGATGCGGCCGGTTCGCCCGTTGCCGTCGTAGAAGGGATGAATCGACTCGAACTGGTAGTGCATGACGGCCATCTTGATCAGTGGGTCCACGCCATCGTCTTGGTTGATGTAGCGCTCAAGATCACGCAGGAGGTTGCGGATCACCGTCTCATCGTCAGGCGGAGTATAGACAGCCTCTCCGGTTCGGTTGTTTCGGAGAGCGGTTCCCGGCAGCGAGCGTATTCCGGCGGAGTTCCCTTCCAGTTCCTCTCGAATAGCGACTATGGTTCGAGATGTCATAAGACCGGTGTCCTGGAGGAGACGGTACCCTGTCCACACGGCGGAGCGGTAGTTCAGAACCTCTTTCGTTTCCGGGGTCATTTGCCTGTCGTCGGAAGCGAGCGCACGGTAAAGTTCATCCTGTGTGGTGACAATGTTCTCGATTTCGGAACTGGCACGCGCTTCCTTGAGAAGGATCGTGTTCAGGAGTATCGTCTCGTTTGGAAGCAGCGAGCAGTATCCTTTGAGCCGCGCGAGTTCGCGGTTGGCAGAGATGGCATGCCGCAAGACAGATTTGGTCTCGATGTCAGCGTCTGGGGGCAAGAGCGGAAGGTCATTTGCGGGTACGTCCGGCTTCATCATGTTCATTATAGCACATTTTATGCACATGATAAGCCTGTCGTGTGCATGGCGTGTACACGACGACTGACATTCGATTCAACACAACGACGCGCATCACGCTGTTCGGGGTTGGCGCCAGCCCGACAAACCCCGAATAGACGTTTCGTCCAGGGGTTTTCACGGCTCGATTATTGCATCGGTTTGGTAGTTCTATGCTATGTCGGCACCGGAAAAGAACTCGATCGCGGAAATATGGCGCACTCCATTCATCGGTCCCGGTGCCGACCGGTCCATGGAAATGATAACCCGGGGGTACGCGTCGGGGAGGTCCATCAATGACCGGAGTTCCCGGTCTCGGGTGGAGCTTTCCGCCAGAAGATAGGCAACCTGAATGTAGATCCGGGTATTGCCCTTTTCGGCGACAAAATCAATTTCCCTCTCCCCGATCACACCTACGCCAACCCGAAAACCCCGGCGCACCAGCTCGTGGTACACCAGATTCTCCAGGTCACCGCCGATCCACCGCTCCCCGGTACCAAAAAATCCGCTTCGTAACCCCAGGTCTCCCAGGTAATACTTGAACCCCACCTCCAAATGCCGTTTCCCCCGAATATCAAAACGAGGAACCTGGTCGAACACTCAAGACGGTATCTACGGAGATCCGAAGAATTAGTCAATCAAGTACCTGGTGAGCCAGCCAAGGCGGCACATTGCGCACCTGACGAGTCAACTGAATCGACTCAGCAAACGCACTTATGAGAAATCGCTCCGGGTTGCTGAATGGTAGTCCGGAGCGTTCCAACTGCTCGTAATGACGCGGCCGCACACTCTTGCTGAGCTTTATTTCGACGAGCAGTTGCCGGTCACCTTTGTCAATTACCAGATCAATCTCATTGCCTACGGCATCGCGGAAGAAATACAGTTCGGCGGCGAGGCCGCGATACTTCATGGTCTTAAAGATCTCGGTAATCACATAGTTTTCAAATAGCGGTCCCGCCGAGGGGCCGGAGAACAGTGTCTGCGGGTCGGGGTACTTTAGCAGGAAACTGAGTAGCCCGGTGTCAAGAAAGTAGAGCTTAGGCGTCTTTACTACGCGCTTGCTGATATTGCGGAAGTACGGCCGGAGCACATACACCACTCGGGAGCTTTCCAGGAGCGTCAGCCAGCGCTTTGCCGTTGGTTGGGCCACTCCAAGGTCTCGCGCCAAAGCCGACAGATTCAGAAGCTGTCCGGCGCGAGCAGCCAGCAGCTCCAGAAAACTCTGGAAGAGAGAGATGTCCTGGATGTTCTGAATCATGCGGATATCTCGTTCCAGGTAGGTCTGCAGATACGAGGAATAGAAGATCCGGCGGTCAACCTGGTGAACGAGCGGGTCCGGGTAGTCGCCCACAAAGACCCGATCAAAGAGCCCGGAGACAGTGCTGGAGGTGAGCGGATACTCATTCAGCGCGAACCCAAACAACTCAAAAACCGCGGCCCGACCGGCAAGCGACTCCGTTACCCCACGCATGAGCGGATCATCAAAGGTGATGTACCGGTGCCTGGGGCAGAGATGCCGGAGCAAGGTCGATTTTCCCGTCTGCCGGGCTCCGGTAAGCAAGAGCACGGAAGACGGCTCATGGCCGTGGCTAATGCAGGTTCAAGTGCACGATGAACATAGAGCTCTCTTATACCCGTAGTCTAATTCGGAGATGCTTGCAATTTCAATATAGCATGTTGGAATTGCGCAACAAGACTCTTCTCGGCGGTTTTTCTGGAACCGAAAGCCGGTCAGGCGTTTGTCGGAATGACGCGTCACACGATCCAGGCTTATTATGCCGCGATCGGGAGTTTCGGGTGTTCTTTGGGTGATTTCCCGCTTTCCCCGCTCCGGGCACCCGTGAGCGGGAACACCGACGGCCTCGGTGTTCGATGAGATGTGTGCTCAATGGGATTCTGCTCATCTGCTACCCGGCTCGTGAGAGACTTCCTATCAGATGCGGTTGCTTTTCGGCGGCTCGTCCGATCGCAACGGTCAGCATGAGCGACAGCGAAAGCGTCGCCATGATCGACACCTTTTTGCGGCCGCGGCGGCACGCGCACGCTCATGGACGTACCGCAGCACACGCGCCGCACGCGTGCGACCGCGGTGGCCGAGCTGGAGTAGGCAGGAGCGTTCCTGTCATAGGAACGATTTCGTGATATCGTTCTTGTGACAGGAACGAGGAATC
>PWMO01000329.1 GCA_003558175.1 Spirochaetaceae bacterium | reverse complement strand
GGTCGAGTCGACACTCAAGTTTGTGCGCCAGTACCATCGGCAGTCGGGCCACCCAGAGAAGTTCAAATTTATCAGCTGTTACGGCGGATACCATGGCGGCACCTTTGGCGCCATGTCGGCCAGCGGCACCGGCAAGCGCAAGTCGGCGTTTGAACCGCTGCTGAACGGCTTCATCAAGTGCTTCATGCCCACGGAACTGCGCGACCATTTTACCGACTGGGATGAATGCAACCGCTTTGCCGCTCACCTGGTGGAGCAGACGGTGATCAACGAAGATCCCGACACCGTAGCCGGCATCATCATCGAGCCGATCAGCAACACCGCCGGCATAGCTACGCCCGGTACGGCGTTTCTGCAGGCGCTGCGCGATATCTGTGACCGTCATTCCCTGGCGCTGATCTTCGATGAAGTAATCACCGGGTTCGGCAAGACGGGCGATATGTTTGCAGCGCAAACCTTCGGCGTAACTCCCGACATCATCTGCAGCGGCAAGGGACTCTCCAGCGGCGTGATTCCGGCAGGGGCCATGATCGCGCGCCGTTCAATGGGCGAAGTCTTCTTCGGCGACGACCGAACGCATCCCCACTTTGCCCACGGCCACACCTACGCCGGAAACCCGTTGGCTTCGGCTGCGGGGATGGCCGTGATAGCCGAGATTGTCGAGAAGCAGTTGACCGCCCGGGCCAGGACCAACGGCGAATACCTGCGCAACAGGCTGCAGCAGCTCACGCGACACGGCGTTGTGCGCGAGGTCCGCGGCAAGGGAATGCTGCTGGGCGTTGAACTGGTCAAAGACACCGGCACGAACGAGCCGTTTCCGGAACTCGGACTCGCGCTGAAGAAGACGGCCATCGAGAACGGACTGATCCTGCGCATCAACCCGACCTGGTTTGCCGTAGCGCCGGCCCTGATCGCGGAGCAGCACGACCTGGACGAAATGTGCGACCTGATTGACGCAAGCCTCCAGGCGGCCCTGAACCGCGTGGGCTGACGCGCAGGCGGCCGCTACCCGCGCTTCGCGTTGCCTATGTTGATGATGGGCCGCTACCGACGCGCTTCGCGCTGCTCCATCCGGTGTGCCAGACGCAGAAGCCCGGCAAGCGCGTCTCCGGCGTAGGGCACCTCAGTGCACGGCAGGCCGAACCGCGCTTCAATACAGCGCCGCAACACCGGGTGCCGTTCGGCCAGGCCGCCGGTACAGACAATGCGCTCAATGCTCGTGCCGTGTATCGTCAACCGCCGGTGCAACTGCTCGTAGTTGCGTGCCATGTCGCGGAACGCAGCCAGAAACAGATTGCCCAGCGTCAGGTTGCGTTCCCGGATATTCCGAATTGCTCCGTCCTGCGGTACAGCCGAGGTACGGAAATACGAGATGTTCACATCCAGCTGCGGTTCTGCCGTCTGTTCTGTTTCTGGTGGCGCATCCTGGACCGCGGCCGCTTCGGCGATCAGCGGCTGAATCCGTTCCCACACCGCGGACTTGCTCACTTTCGTTCCGCACACCGTTGCCGCGGTGTCCTGAATGAACTCGGCCAGCAGATTCAATGACCGCCCCGCAGGGATATGCGGAATCGCACGCAGGTAACAGCCGTCAAAGAACGGTCGGGTTTCGTACTCGCCATGGGTTCGCGTATTCGAGACCACGCAGATCTGGGACCCCGTGCCCATGTTGATAGCCAGGTCGGCCTCCGGCTCGAGATGTGCACCAAACATCGACGACTGATGATCGGCAAAAGAAGGATAGAGCGCGATGCGTCGCGTACCCGCTTGGTAGAACCCGCACGGCTCGTTGTCTTGCGCCAGGTCGGGAAAGCGCAGAAAATCGAAGCCCAGCTTCCGCGCCACCGTAGAACTCCAGTCACCGGTCTCCAGATCCACCAGACCGGTAGCGGCGGCGTTGGTGATGTGCGCCCGCGGTCTTTGCTGCGCCAGCGCGGCAATCACGTAATCGCCGATGGTGCAAAACCAGAGTGGCGTCTTCACACCGAGCCTGGCCCCCTCGTTGTGGCGCCAGTGATACAGCGTACAGGTTGCAAGCGACGGCTTTACCGGCATGCCGGACCGACGCACGTCGTCATCGTCAAGCAGCTCTCGGACACAATCGGTAGCGCTCTGTTGCCGTGGCAGGGCCGAACCGGCCGGCGAATCCGCTTCGCGCAACGGTTCGGTGGCGCGTTCGTCCTGCCAGGTGACGTAATTGCAGACCGCGTTCCCCGATTCGTCCATCAGCAGAAAGCCGTGCATCTGCGTGGAGAATAGAATTCCTTCGATACGGTGCTCGTGGTCTTCAAGGTCTCCGCGCTCCGAGCGCTCCAGGTACCAATCGATCAGCGTCCGCACTGCGGCCAGCGTCTGCTCAGGGCTGATCTCGCGATACAAAGGATTAGGCGCCGGAAGGAACGCCGGTGTCTCCACTTTGGTGACATTACGCACCTGGGAACGCCCGGTGTCCAGAATGGCCACCTTGATAAAACTGCTGCCGATATCAACGCCCAGGTACATGCCGTCACACTCTCCTCGTCCCGCTCCGTTGTCTTGGTCGGTTGTCTTGGTCGGTTGTTTCGCTCCGCTGTCCGGCGCCGCTCAGTCGGTTTACCGGTCATTCGCCGAGGCTATGCTTGATGCCGCGGATCTCAAGACCGATCGTGCGCACAAACGAGTGCAGATCGGCATTGTGAATGATGAGGTTAAGTCCCGCGTCCCTGGCCCAGACGACCTCCCGGTCGGCGTCGCCCATGAAGTGTATTCCGGCACCGATCCCGCGGCGTCTGCTGGTGCGTAAAATGTGACTCACCGCCTCCTGAAAGCGTGGGTGATCGTACTGCTCCGGAATGCCCAGGCTGCAACTGAGATCGTGTGGCCCGATCACTACCCCGTCCAGTCCCGGCACTGCCACCAGCTCCTCCAGGCGGTCTATGGCTGCGCAGCTTTCCACGTTGATCAGCACCACGTTGTTGCGGTTGGCTTGCTCGACGTAGCGTTCCAGTTCCGGCTCAAAGGGCGCGACGCCCAGGAGTCGTTCTTCAAGCTTTCTGCCCTTGACCGGCTTCAGCTTTACCGCGCCAACCAGCGCTCTGACCTGGTCGACCGTTTCTATATACGGTGCCAGAATGCCGCAGGCGCCGCCATCGAGCACCTGCGTAGCGTCGCAAGGGTCCGGCGAGGGAATTCGAACGACCGGCGCCAGATCCATCGCCGCGTACGCATAGCACATCCAGGAAAGCGTCTCACGATTGAACGCTGCATGCTCGGTATCGAAGAAAACGAAGTCAAGGCCAACATTGCGGATGTACTTGAGCCACTTGGGCGACGATGACAGCACCAGGGTACCGTAGACGCGACGACCGTTGTGAAGCGCAGTTCGCAGATCCTCACCGTTCATGTGTCTTCCTCCTGCTGTGACGCTGCCACCCATAGTCCATCACCTGCACTTCCCTCGTCAACACCTGGCCGCCACTTCGTCGCCGTGACCTGCGCAGCCGTTGCAGACCGGGGCGCACCCGGGCTACACTCTGCGTCGTGAGTGCCCCTCGCTCCGGGCGTCGCGCGCGCAAAGCCGCGGGCGCCGCCCCGGCCACGCCAACGGTCCCCTACTCGCTGCTGGTGAAGCCGGCGTCGGCGGACTGCAACATCCACTGCGACTACTGCTTCTACCTTGAGAAAGCGTCGCTCTATCCCAGTGCCCGCATCCATCGCATGAGCCCGCAGCTGCTTGAAGCGATGATCAGCGCCTACATGAACACGAGCCAACCCGTTTACGCGTTCGGCTGGCAGGGCGGCGAGCCAACCCTGATGGGACGCGAGTTCTTTGAACGCGCGGTCGAGCTGCAGAAACACCACGCACGCCCCGGCAGCACGGTCAGTAACGGCCTGCAGACCAACGGCATCCTGATCAACGACCGCTTTGCGCGCTTCCTGGCGCAGAACAGGTTCCTGGTTGGGATCAGCATCGACGGCCCGGAGCCCGTCCACGACCGTTACCGCAAGACCGAGGCCAACGGCGGAACCTGGCGCCGCGTGGTCGCCGGGATGCAGCGGCTGCAGGACGCGGGCGTGGAGTTCAACGTTCTGGTGCTGGTTTCGCAGGCCAACGTCGAGCGTGCCGCGGAAGTGTACCACCATCTCTGCGATCTGGGCATCCGGCACCACCAGTACATCCCGTGCGTCGAGCAGGATCCGCAGGGAAGACCGGCGCCGTTTGCAATCACCGGCGAGCAGTGGG
>PWMO01000208.1 GCA_003558175.1 Spirochaetaceae bacterium | reverse complement strand
GGGGAAGCGGTCGAGAATCTGCTGCTTGAGTTCGAGCACCAGAGATGGATCGAGGTCCTTGGCATCTGAAACAAGGGTGTAGATGCGGTTGATCGATTCTTCGTCGGCATCACTCAAGAAGCGCGTGAGGTTGCCCTCCTTGAACAGGTAGGTATGGACCTGCCGGTTGAGCTTGCGGTTTTCAGCCACTTCGCGACGGTTTTCGACGTCCCGGGCCGAGAGGTCCAGAATGTGAATCATTGAGATCAGAATCTTTTCGTAGTCGATGCCGATCTCCTGAACCCAGCGATCTTCGATGCAGTTGCGAACGATCCACACGAACGGCTCGCGCAGTTCGCGATAGTTGTTAACAACATCGTGAAAGATCTTCTGCAGTTCGGCCGTGCGTCCGTGGCGTTCGAGCTCCCCAACGATGTCGCGCGAAAGATGGTACGGGAATAGCCGGACGAAGTATTGCGGCCAGTCGGAGATCTGAGTTCTGATCTCGCGCAGCAGCTTGCGGCGCAACCCCAGGTCATCAAGAGCCGAAAAGAGCTCTTCTACGCTGTCGATCTGCTCGAAAAGATGACGAAAATCGAGATCGATGCCCGGGTTGAGGTAGGGGTACTGCCGTACGACGTCACGTACCACCAGGAAACTGCCGATTACGTACTCGTTGACTACGGTTGGCGAGCGAAGATAGGAGACGAAGACCTCAAACATCTCGCGGAAAAGGTCTGAATCGGGCCCACCGTTCTCGTGCTTTTCGCCGTAGTCCAGGTACTCGTAGAGCAGCTCGACTCGCGCGAAGAAGTCTTTGGCAGCCTTGAACTTATTAAAGATCTTCTCTTCGTAGCGGATAGGTTGGTCTCTCACCACGTAGTAATCGAGCTTGTCGGTCAGGTTTCCGAATTGCTGGTTGGTCTTGAGAATCTGACGCGCCTTGGTGCTCCAGGCAGACCACTCTTTGGGGTCCAGGATATGCGGTACCAGTTCTGCTTTGATTCGCTTCATGTCGGCAGCGTTGCCGCAGCTGCGGATAACGGTACGCAGCGCCCACGGAATGTTGTTCTTGATCCTCTCGTGCAGCTTCTCTCTCTTGATGACACTGCGCAGTACCCAGATGTGATCCTTCGGGAGCGTGTCGAGGGCGCTGACCGCCATCTTGAGCGACATCTTGTGATTGCGCTTGCGGGCAAAATCGATGGTCACGGTGTCATCATCAACCGACTTGATACGGCCCACGCCCCAGGCGCGATGGAAGACAAAGTTGCCGGCGTCAAAGGAAATGTGTTTCTCAAAGTCGGAGATCGCGTCATGAATGTTGCGCCAGCTTTGGGTCAGGTTGGAGATTTTGATAAACTCTTCCAGCTGGCTGTGAGTTGCGTAGCGCTCGCGATAGCAATCGGTGATCTCCTTGCGGGCCCAGGGGTTCTTGGAGTCGTAATTGAGAATGCGCTTCAGCAGGTCGATAGCCCGTTCCCAATTGGCCTCTTTCTTGAAATGGGGGTAGAGGTCCTCGAGCAGCTGTACGGCGCGATCTTCGCTGAGCGTCTTGGCGATCTTACCTTCAGCATGATAGAAAAACTCGGTGTCTTCGGGTACGTACTGGATGAGCCGGTGCCAAACCTCTTTGACGGCATTGAAGTTCTTCTTGTTGATATAGCGGTGGAGTGCTTTCTTGTAGTAGTCCACTGCTTCCTCGGTATTGCCTTCCTGCTCTTTCTGGTCTGCGAGCTGGCGCACGATGTCGGCCTCTTCGAAGTCGACACGAATCAGCTGCTCCCACACCTTGTGCAGTTTGTCTGCCTGATTCTCGCTGGAGTAGCAGTCCGCAAGGGTACGCAGCGCAAACTTGTTGGCTCCAAACTCGAGAATTCTCTCGGCCAGGAACTCGACGATTCCCCATTTACGGTTGTCTCTGAATATGTTGATGAGCGTCACGAGGTTGGCGTCATCGACAACCTGGCGCCGCAGATGAATGATGCCGGAGAGGTAGAGCGCGATGATGCTGTTGCGGCTGTGCTGCAGGTGCTCGACACACGCCTCGTCTACTTCGTCTTCAAGGCCGGCTTCAAAAACCTGCTCGAGCATTTCGTCGAGCTCTTCAAAGTTGTGTACCGTGTAATTATTGAGCGTGGCGCGGGTCCATTTCTCTTCATTGAGCGCCTCGTTTACCGTCGCCAACAGGTTGTCCGTGAGCGTCTTTTCTGCCATTTGATTCTGCTCCTGTCTCAGTTGGTGTACTGATGGTAGATCCTGGAATCGATACTGCGGATCTTCAGTAGGACTTCGTCGATTTTGCTTTGGTCTTCATGTGTGTTCACGTAGTGGTCGATCAACCAGAAGTAGCGGTTGAACAGACGCGCCTGGAGTAGCGTGTCTTTGTGGCGGGCATCGCTGTATTCACGCTCAAGAGCGTAAATGGACTGTTTCAACCTTCCGTACTCGATAGACCGCAACTCCCGCTTAACCGTGAACACGCCCAATAACACTCCGTACACCGGAATCCACTCTTCGAGTGCCGGGCTTTCCATGCCCAGCTCACGAACCTTCTCAACAAGACGGTTAATCATCTCGGACTCGAGAGTCTCGAGATCGATTGCGTTTGCCCCGAGAAAAAACGCTTCACGGAAAAACGCCTTCGACTTCTGCACCTCGTTGACCATGGCGTAGCAATCGGCCAATTCAGCCAGAACCTGCGGGTCATCTTTACGGCTCGCCGCTGCCTGCTGCAAATGGTGCAGCGCATGGTCGTATTCTCCGATGCCTTTGTAGCAGCGCCCGAGACGTACCAGCAATTCTCCGTCGGCCGCGCCGCTCTCCTCGAACAACGCCCGATAGTAGTCGAGGGCCTGGCCGAACACATGGTGACGGAGCGCGTAAAGGCATTTCTCCGACTGGTTGCCGACGCGTTCCACAAACGTGTGGAACAGCCTCCACTGTCCCAGCAGGTACTCGGCACGCTCAAACTGCTCAGGAATGCCGTCGGCAGTTGCTTGACGATCCTTCCAGAAGTTTACATACTTCAACGACGTAACCACCTCTACGTTATCGAAGTCGATCGAGAGTGCTTGTTCGATCAGTTGTGCGGCCGGTTCGATGCGGCACGCTTTGAGGAGATCATATGATTCTTCCAGCAGGCGCTGTACCTGATCTTCGGACTCTCGCACATGTTCCTGGGGCATGACAGTTTGGCGACACACGTATATATATAGAGAATATACCATCCGTCGCAGGATAGTCAACGCGTCAACGGCGCACACGGCTTCGGGCGGCGGCGGGAATACCGGCGACGTTTCACCGTTTGATCGATACCCGCGGTTGCGCTATGATGAAGGCAGTAGCCGGGGTGACGGTGGCGTGCCGTCGGATGGCCGAGGCGTGGGAACAGAGAGGGGCGAACATGAGAGGTCCAAGAGCTATTCCGTTGGTTGCACTGCTGTTGTTCGCAGTTGGATGGCAACTGTCGGCCGAAACGGAGGCGGAAGCAGCGGCCCGCTTCGAGCGAGCGATAACACTCTTCCAACAGGGTGACGGCGATGAGGCTTTCGTGGAGCTGCGTCGGATCACCAACTCGTCAGGTGCGGTCCGATTGCACGCCGACGCGTATTTCTGGAAAGGACGCATCAGATTGGCGCAAGAGCGCGGCAGTGAAGCGGCGTTCTATTTTGAGCGGGTTGCGCGAGATTATCCCGGCCATCCGCGCGTCAGCGAGGCCCGGTATCACCGCGCCCGGGCCAGTGTGGTCGCAGGAGATTACGAACGCGCTCTGGTGCTGTTCGAGGAGTTTCTCGACAGCTACCCGGAGTCGCCGTTTGCCGGTAACGCCTACTTCTGGTCCGGTGAGTCGCTGATGGCGCTGGGCCGCCGCGAAGAGGCCGCTCGGCTGTATGAAGCAGTGGTGCGCGACTATCCGCGCAGTTTTCGTGCGGAGGCGGCCGAGTATCGCCTGTCGTTGATTGAGCTGAGCGAGCGGGAGCAGCAACTGCAACGTCTGCTGCGCTGGAGCCACGAGGAGCATCTGCGTACCATCGAGGCGTCGCGGCGCTCGCAGGAGGCGTATGAAGACGCACTTGCGGCGTATCAGGCAGCAACCGAGGGCAGAATCTCGGCCGATGCGCAGGAGGTCGCCGCGTTGCGCGCGGAAATCGCTCGCCTGGTGACCGAGCTCGGTGATGCGCGCGCGTCGTTGGCGGAGCTTGCGTTGCTGCGCGACGGCAGGGAGTTTGCTGAGGGGGAGCTGGCGGAGC
>PWMO01000085.1 GCA_003558175.1 Spirochaetaceae bacterium | reverse complement strand
CCGGCCTGCATGGCCGAAATTGGAAGAATCAGGGAGTGCGAGTTTCGTTCGATCGGTGCCGGACGCAACGTGAGCCGTGACATAGACCCGCACGACACGACACCTGGCTCGTACCGACAATTGATCGCCTGGGATCCGCAGAATCGCGAACTTGTATCCATGTATCGCTATGCCGACACCGCGCGGGTGATCCAGCAAACCGGTCTTGAGGGACTGCGCACACACAGCTTGTTTCTGTTTTCGTGCGCGTTTCAGGACCACTACCTCTCAGGTGCAATCGAGCTTGGACGCTCTGTGGTGAACAGCCGGGCGCAGCGCGCGCTGGCCGGACTGTTTGCCGTCTGGCGCGGCCTGGGCATACTGCTGAACGAGTATGAATCGATCGCGTACTTTTTTGGCAACGTAACCGTTTCGGCGTCGCTGCCTGCAGCGGCGAGTGATCTGCTGCTACGGTTCCTCGATCGCTATTACTCTTCGGAAGAGCGCAGCGCAATGGTGCGTGCCCGTCCGGGTACCGGTTATTTGTTCACAACGCCACCGGTACCGCTTCCCGTGGACGCAGTGGCGGGGCGGAAGCAGCTCATAGAACGGTTTGCGGCGCTCGGCGTCTCGGTGCCGCCGATCCTCCTCTCGTACCTCGGCGCAGCCGATGAGTTGCACGTATTCGATACCGCCCGTGACGGAGATTTTGGAGGAGCCTGGGAGACCGCGCTGGCGGTTCCGGTCGCCGCGCTGAATACAAAGACGCACCGGCGCTTTGTAGACGGCTACCAGCGCGAGCCGGAAGGGTACTTCGCGGCCCACACCACACCGTCAGGCGTCAGCTGCTGCTCTCAATGAGCAGACGCCCCGCGCGGTCTCGGCGGCCGGTATCTCGGCGGCCGGCTCCTCGGCCTTCAGCATCTCGCTCTTCGGCGTCGCGGCGGCCGGCTTCACGAACCTCGGCGTCGCGGTCGATCTGGAACCGACCAATTGTCTCAGAGAGCTGCTGCGCCTGGGCCGACAGCTCCTCGGCCATGGAAGCCATCTGCTCGGCAACCGATGCGTTTCCCTGGATCGTCTGGTCCAGCTGGGAAACCGCGTTGCGAATCTGTCCCGTGCCGGCTCTCTGTTCGCGGGCGGAAGCACTGATCTCCTGCACCAGGTCCGCGGTACGGCGTATCTCAGGAAGCATCTGCTCAAACAGTTCGCCGGTACGTTCTGCCACCTCTACGCTCGATCGCGAGAGCTCGCTGATTTCGCCGGCCGCCCTCTGACTGCGTTCGGCGAGCTTTCGCACCTCTGAGGCAACAACCGCAAACCCCTTTCCTGCCTCGCCGGCCCGCGCGGCCTCGATGGCGGCGTTCAGTGCAAGCAGGTTGGTGTTCCGCGCAATCTCCTCAATAACCGCGATGCGCTCAACGATCGATTTCATCGACTCCACCGTGGATCGCACCGAGTCGGCCCCACCTTCGGCGATATCCGCGGTCTGTCGCGCGATCCGCTCGGTAGTCTCGGCGTTGTCCGCAGAGTGCGCGATGGTGGATTCCATCTCTTCAATCGAAGAAGAAACCTGTTCAACCGAAGCCGCCTGGCTGCTTGCGCCGTCGGAAATCTGCTGTGCGGTGTCGGAGAGTTCATGACTGCCGCCCGTGACCTGCTGCGAGATATCGCGAACCGCGCCGAGCGCTTCGGACATCGAGTGTATCGTTGTATGAACGGCCCGCAGCAGCATCCCGGTCTCATCATGGCGATTGGTCTCAACGTCAATGCAGAGGTTTCCCTGCGCCATTTCTCCCATAACCGTCACGACGCTCTCGAGCGGTCGGAAAGACCAGCGTATCACGAGAAAAATGACCAGCAGCGCTCCAAAGGCGATCACCAGCGAGACGGTCACCGACACCAGCAGCCCCTGTCGCATGCCCGCCGCCATCTCGGTTCGATCGACAATCGCGAGCACGTGTCCGATGTTCGTATTGCTGAAGTCGTACATCGGGATGCGGTGCAGGTGGAGCAGGCGACCGTCGAGATCCGAACGCAGCGCATCCAGGTCGAAGCCGGCAGTGATCTGCCGTGCATCTTCCGACGAGAAGGTGTAGAAGACAATTCCATCGCGCACAACGTCATTGGCGTGCGTCTCCACGCGGCGCGCGCGTTCAAAAACGTCGGATCGAATGCCCACGGCGTACTCGATTCCGTAGGTATCGACCAGCGCTTCGAGCGCGGCATTGATCGAACCGCCGAATTCAACGCTGCCGAGATGCCGTTCCTGGTAGTGCAACGGGTAGACAACTCGCGTCCCCGGACCGCCGCGTCCCACCTCAAGCCCGACAATCGGCCGCACCTGTCGGTTGGCTTCCACCACCGTCGCCCGAAAGCCTGACAGGTCGTCGCCGTAGTTGTCAGGCAGATGCAGTCGCAGGAAACTGGTGGCCGGAGGTTGATGAAACTGAAACTGCGCAATGCCGTACTCCGATTCCAGCTCCCGATTATAGTCCCGCAGCATCTCCAGTAGTGCCTGTCGGTCTTCCGCGGCAAAAAGCGAAGCAATCTCCCGGTTCTCGGCAAGTGTTCGGACGGCGAGCGAGAGATACGACAGTTCGGATTCCAACGAGTTTTCGAACGTCTGGCCGAGCTGTGCGTACAGCTCGTCGTTTGCGGCCGCGAGCGAGCCCTGAAAGTCAACTACCTGTTGCCAGACCTGAAACCCCGAAATCAGAGCAACAGCAAGGAACACCAGGATGAGAACGCGTGATTTCAATCCGAGTCTGCCGAGTACCATCTATATCTCCCGTCTCCGTGTAAAGAATGGATTCCATTATAGAGCATAGAACAAATATTTCAAGTATGTCAAAAGTGGGTGCGGATGCACGGGAAGTTGGCGGCCGCAGGGGAGCGCCGAGGGACGCGAGCGAGGCGACCGTTGGCGCCGACCAAACTACCGACGCCCCCTGCAGGCACCCCAGGCCTGGTGTCGCAGCTGTACTACATCAGAGAAAGCACCTGAAGCGCTTTACTACGGATCAGCCGATTGAATCCACGTCCCACCGCTACGTCGACCAGTACATCAACAACCATGCTGTGCATCGTGCTGTCCGCGTTACCATTGATGCGCTCGACGGCAACCAGAGCCGCGAAAACGGCGTTGTCGTTGGGAGTCTGCCGCAAGTTCTCGCTGCGCAGCATTCGTGCAATCGCGAAGGTAACCGATCCGTCGGGATCCTCCCCAATATCCGCCAGAGCATAGAGTGCCTGCGTCCGCACGGACGCATCGGGATCCAGTTCTACTGTCTGCACCAGCTTTTTTCGAGCTTCCTCAGTGCCAACCAGCCCCATGATGCGCGCCGCTTTGTGGCGCACGATTGGATTGTAGTCATACGGCACCTGGTTGCCGGAGCGGGCAACATTGAATACCCCCTGTTCCAATACATGAGTCAGCGCATCGAAGGCTTCACGATTGTGAGGGTCGAGCGTGCCTGCGGCCAGCTGATCCTCCATTGCAGCCAGACCGAGCAACTGGTGCTCAAGACTGTCTGACATGATCTGCGCTTTCAATATCTGAACCGAGATCTGCGATTCGAGATACAGTTCATCGATGGTTTGGAGTCGCGAGAGATCCCGCGATCCCTGGGTATCGGACTCAACCGTCTGAGCAAAGCCGTATACGGGAAGCAGCAGTAATGCAGCAAGTACCAGTGTCACCGTGATGTCCGTACTCCTGCGGTTCCCAACCTTCATAGGCTCCTCCTAAGAATGATTTGCCGGCACCAGTGCGGCCATCAAGCGGCCGCTTCTGCCGTTCCACCCGTCTCGAAAGACGACATCGGCTCGATGCCCAAGCCGGCACACAGAGATCAAGCAAGATCGGTGCCAACGAATGATTCGCTCTGCGAGCTCGTGCTGGACGTCTATGTGGTTTCAGCAGTGAAATATAGCGCTGCGGAGCCGGATGCGGCCTGCGGCCGTACGGGCGGAGGCAAGCGGTTTCTATGCGTTTTGCCGCGTTTCGCTATGCAAACCGCATAAAGTATGCGAAATGCATAAGGGTTCCGAAAGCCACGAAGCCGATGCGGACCGAAGCCGATCCAGACCGAAGCCGGCAGACGTTGGAGCCTGCGAAACCCGGTGGCGACAGACCGCGGCGTGGTGAGTGCCGAGCGGCCGGGGGTGAATTTGTCATCGGTTGAGCGGGAACCGGACCCGCACACGCGTGCCGGCTCCCGTCTCTATTGTGAGCCGGCCGGCGAGCTGCGCTACGAGTGCGTG
>PWMO01000189.1 GCA_003558175.1 Spirochaetaceae bacterium | reverse complement strand
GCAGCTCAACTCGTTGAGTTTCCGCCAGCTTTCGGAGGAAGACTTCTTTAATCCTGAGGTCAGCTCGCGACACGGAGCAGCCTACCTCAGGCGCGCGTTGCAGCTGGCGGACAACGACCAGCCGACCGCGCTTGCCATCTACAACGCGGGACTCGCGCGGGTGCGCCGCAACGAGATTCCCGACAGCACGCAACGCTACGTACGGCGCGTGCGCGAGTATCAACGGGGTCTGGAAGCGCGGTTTCGACGCTATATGCTGAAACGGTTCCCGCCCGCATCGGCTTGAGCTTGGGCCGATAGACTACAGATCGAGGAAAGTGGGTCACTATGGTCATTGTACTGGAACGGAACATCAGAGAGGATCACAAGAGCCGCGTCAGGAGTTTCCTGGAAACGCACGGCTTCAAGGTTCGGGAGATAATCGGCGAAGAGGAGACGATCTTCGGCGCGGTCGGGCATCTGACGCTCGATCTGCGCGAAGTGGAAGTGCTTCCCGGAGTGGCCCGGGTCATTCCGATATCGAAACCTTACAAACTCGCTTCGCGGGAACTGCAGAAACACGACAGTGTCGTGAAGGTTGGGCCGGTCCGGATTGGCGGTCGGCGCATTGCGGTGATTGCCGGCCCTTGCGCCGTCGAGGGGCGGGAAGCAATTCTTGAGAGCGCGCACCAGGTGCGCAAGTCGGGGGCCGTGATGCTCCGCGGCGGGGCGTACAAACCGCGCACGTCGCCCTATGCCTTTCAGGGTCTCGGGGTCGAAGGGTTGCGATACCTGAAGGAAGCCGGCGAGGCTACCGGGATGCCGATCGTCTCCGAGATTGTGTCGCCGGAGCTGCTGGACGTGATGATCGAGTACGTAGACCTGCTCCAGGTGGGTGCGCGGAACATGCAGAACTTCGAGATGCTGAAGGCAATTGGAAATCGCAACGTTCCGGTTATGCTGAAGCGTGGTCCATGTGCTACGATCGAAGAGTGGCTGATGGCCGCCGAATATCTGCTGGCGCACGGCGCCGAAAACGTGATTCTCTGTGAGCGTGGTATTCGGACCTTCGAGACCTACACCCGCAACAGTCTCGATATCTCATCCATTCCGGTGATCAAGAAGCTGAGTCATCTGCCGATCATGGTCGATCCCAGTCACGCCACCGGTATTCGTGCCAAGGTCCTGCCGGTTGCTCTGGGCGCGGTCGCCGCGGGCGCCGACGGCCTGGTGGTAGAGGTGCACCCCAATCCGGACGAGGCGTTGTCGGATGGACCGCAAAGTCTCTATCCCGATCAGTTCGAACGGCTGATGCGAGATATCCAGGCGCTGGCCCCGGTCGTCGAAAAAGAGGTGCTGCGGCTGCCGGAGAAGAGTGAACGAGTGCCGGAGTTCACCCGGGCCGGGGATGCGGATACGCAGGGGCTGATGATTGCCTTTCAGGGCGAGCGGGGCGCCTACAGCGAACAGGCGCTGCTGCGCTATTTTCACCACGACGACGTCGTGCCGTTGCCGTTGCCTGACTTCCGCTCGGTATTTGAGGCGGTGTTGAGCGGGCGCAGCAGGTACGGTGTGATTCCCCTGGAGAACTCGCTGGCAGGCTCGATTCACGAGAACTTCGATCTGATGCTGCAGTTCCCCGACATCCACATCGTGGGCGAGGTGAAGATTCGCATCATCCACAGCCTCATCGGCACGCCTGGCGCCACCATTGAAGGCATTCGGCGGGTATACAGTCATCCGCAGGGTCTGGCGCAATGCGCACGGTTTCTGGACGAGCAGACGGGATGGGAACGTGTGCCGTTCTATGATACGGCGGGTTCGGTGGCATTTGTCGCGGAGAAGGGCGACCCATCAATCGCGGCGATCGCCAACGCCGAAGCAGCAACCGTCTACAAGATGCAGGTTCTGAAAGAGGGGATCGAGACCAATCCGCAGAACTACACGCGCTTTGCCGTTGTTGCTCGCCTGGAAGATGCGCACGTCGATCGTCCCAACAAGGCATCGATTGTCTTTGACACTCCGGACACTCCGGGCGCGCTGTTATCCTGCATGGCCGTACTGGCGGCACGAAATCTCAATCTCAAGAAGCTGGAGTCGCGCCCGATACTGGGTAAACCGTGGCAGTATATGTTCTATCTCGATATCGAGCTGCCCGCAGACCCGGCGCCGTTCGAACAGGCGATGAAAGAGCTGGCGGACAAAGCTCAGGAACTGAGGCTGCTCGGGAAGTACCGCGCCGGCTGACGGACGAGGGCGGCGGAACTGTTCACGGCATCGTCGGCGCATCGCATCGTCCGCGGTGGACTCAGGCGTCGTCAGGAGCAACTCCGAGGCGCCGCAGCTGTTCCAGTTCTTCTTTGCGGTCGACATAGGCGTGACGGCGCTTGTTGACGCGCAGCAGGTGTTCCTTGAGAGCCACCAGCTCGGTGTTTATCCCGCGCAACCGGTTGCGCTGGTCGCGAGCGACCTCTGAGCGGATGTAGGTGTCGATCGCCCCAAACCGGCGATGAAAGGCGAACAGCTCTTCGATCTGCTTCTGCAGAAACGTGAACAGCTGTTCTTCGTCGGCCTCTTGAATTCTCCGGGCCGGTGTGCTCACCCGGTTGAGCAAGAGACCGTACAGGCGGACCCTTTTGCGCACCGCCTCGACGAACTGGGCGAAGTCGAGGTCTTCTCTCTGGACGGTAGAGCTGTTCTCGTCCATCATCTCGATGTGCATGATTGGTCGATCGGGCAGCCGATTGCTGACCCGATCGACCCAGCGCTTGAGCTGCTCAAGCAGTGTCAGCTTCCGTTGCTTGATGATTTCCGCGTTCTCTTCGGTGCGATCGATCAGAGTACTGAGCGTTCCGCCGATCGTCACTAGGTTACGCACGGTTTCCAGCAGCATCATGCGTGACTCGTCACGTTCGGCACGCTGAGGCGCCTTGCGACGCGGCGCAATACGGATCCGCTGCAGCAGCTCCGCCTGCAGGCGATCGCGCTCCGGCGAGTATGTCTCTTCAATAACCTCCCACGCCAGGTCGGAGTAGAACGGCGTATCGTGCTTCTGCTGCGCCATTACTCGCCGTAGGTGTCTGAGCGTTGCATCGCGATCTGCCATAGCTTGCGCCGGGTCGAGTCGGCAGTGAGGCAGAACCTCGGTGCGTATCGCGTATTTGGTGGCCTCGCGGGTATAGTCGGCGATCTCTTTCAGAACCCCGAGGAGAGCGCGCGAACGACGGACAAGCTGCTCCTGAGAATCCTTCACGATACCGCTTGAGAGAGGATCTTGATCGTGAACGAGACGACTGATGTATTCCGCCAGCGTACGGGTCATGAGATGCGTCGAAGTCTCGGTGAGCTGGTGCCAGCGGATGTACTTGATCAGCGATACTACGCTCCGTATGCGTTGCATATCCATGGACGCAAGGTCAAAAGGAAAGTAGTTCACCAGAAAATCGAGCTGATTATCATACTGAGACAACCGGATGCTCATTTGTGCATCGCGTTCCGACTCCAGAAACGCTTCATCGGACGGCGGGGTAATCTCAGAGATACGTTCCACCTGCTTGTAGGGATCCTCTTTAATAAGGCCTTTCTTCTCCAGAACCTGCAGCAGGGCCCGAAACGATGCAAAAAAGCTCTGGCACTCCTGCTTCAATGCCGGTATGCGCTCGGCCTCAGTATGAGCCCTTCGCTGCTCCAACGCTTCGGCCAGCAGGGAGTCGAAACTCGCGTCGCCTTCCATGGAGCACCATTATTGTACATAATACAAAAATAGACAATCCAATGATGTTGCACGGGAGTGGCCTTGCGCGCGCTTTGGCAACGCGCGGAATTGGCAAGGCACGGGAGAGCCCGGAGAGCCGAAAGCGAGGCGCGAGTCCCTCAGCCTCACCGTCTCGATCGCCGACGCAACAGTGCGGTCCCAAGCGCACCGTCTCGAGCATCAAGCGAGGCCTGGCCCTCGCCGCTACTTTTTTTCACCGAATTTCGCCGGAAACGCAATCAACGTTTCACAGAAGGCAGTATTAGGGGTTGTGAGACCTATTGTTACCTGCGACCCGAAGTGGCCGCATTGCAACCGGCTGCCGCGGCTTCGCGCGAGCGTTGTCGGCTGCCCGGCGGGCGGTCTGCCCGCAGCCCGTCTGCTCGCTCGAGCGTTTTCCCTCTGCCTGCTGGCCTGTATGCTTGCCTGTCTGTTGGTGTGCCTTGGCGGTTGCGGCGATGCGCTGTTTGACGTCGCGGACCAGCCGCTGTCGCTGCCGCGGCTTCCGGCCTGGCT
>PWMO01000177.1 GCA_003558175.1 Spirochaetaceae bacterium | reverse complement strand
GTACCCCATTCATCCGTGTACGACGAGCCGTTATCCTGATTGTCAAGTGAAAGCCCTCCGAACCCTCCGAACGGGATGACCGCCAGATCGTAGCCGATGCGTTCGGAACACCGCATGACGTCTTCGGCATTGTAGCTCTCGGGGATTCTGCCGAGCACTTCCTTGTACAGGGTCCGGGAGTAGATGAAGTCAAAGATGGGGACCGTATCGGGTTCCAGGCCATTCAAAGCACACATCACTCGTTCGCGTGGGGTCATCGCGGTCATCTGCGGTCTCCTGCTTTTGCGTGTGATTTGCGGATTGTCTCAGTGAGTCTGTTTCCCACTTCTTCAACCTCCGGAAAAATGAATATGCACAGTGTTGCTATCCCATGATGAGCCTTGGCAAGAACAGCACCAGGCCCGGAAGAAATGTAACCAGCAAGAGCACCACAATCAGCGCAAGGATCAGAGGTAAAGCCTCGCGGATCATCGTTGACGGCCGGATCTCAAGTATCGAGCAGGTGAGAAACAGCAGTGTTCCAAACGGTGGAGTGACACCACCGATGGTGAGATTGAATACCATGATGATCCCAAAGTGAATCGGGTCTACTCCGAGGGCAACTACCGCGGGAACCAGAAGCGGCGTCAGAATGATCAGAGATGCGGTTCCTTCGATGAACATGCCGATGAAGAGCAAAAAGAAGTTGATGATCAGCAGCAGCACGTACGGATTGTCGGTTGCCGAAATGAGCATCGATGAGATCTGGTGCGGAATACGCTCCCAGCTCATGTAATAGCCAAATGCCGACGCAGCGCAGATGATCAGCATAACCGATGCCGTTCCAAGCACAGACTCCAGGATAATCTGCGGGATGTGTTGAATCTTCAGTTCACGATAGACAAAAAATCCGACCATGGCAGAGTAGAAGACGGCCATTGCGCCGGCCTCCGTCGGCGTAAAGACTCCGAACCGAAGCCCAAGAATAATCCCGAACGGCAAAAATAGTGCCCAACTCGATACTGCCAGCTGCTTGAGAATTTCCAGTAGCGTGGCACGTTTCTGTCTGGTGGGAGCGTAACCGCGTTTCTCTGCGATGATGCGGACAACAATCATGAGCGCGAAGCACATCATCAGCCCGGGTACATACCCTGCCACGAACATGCGACCTACAGACACATTCGCCATGAACGCGTAGATGATCAGTCCGATTCCCGGGGGAATGATAGGACTGATGACTGCAGACGTCGCGGTAACCGCTGCCGAAAACGGCTTTCCCAGCCCGCGTTTGACCATCTGCGGTACCAGGATCTTGGACTGCATCGCCGCGTCCGCATTGGCCGATCCCGAGACACCTCCCATCAGGGCCGACAGGACAATATTGACCTGTGCCAGGCCTCCTTTGAGGTGCCCGGACAACAACTCTGCCATGTCCATCAAGCGTGACGAAATCCCGGCATAGTTCATTACGGCACCAGCGGTGATGAAAAACGGCACTGCCAGCAACGGAAAAGACTCAGCGGTAGCCAATAGTCTCTGGAACACCATGTCTACCGGCAGAGAGGTATTGATGAACAGGAAGTAGGTTACGGTAGCAACGATCAGAGAAAAGGCTACCGGTACATTCAGAGCGAACAGTACGAACAAGATGAAGATTGGAACGAGACCCACTTTGCTATTCCTTGGCGCTGCCCTCTGCTACACGTGCTGCGGCTACATCGGATATCAAGAAGATCACTGAGTGCATCAGCATCAAACCGAACCCGATCGATGCCGAGACATTCACAAATGTGTACGGGATACGGAGAACGGCTAACGGTCGTGTCCAGCCATGCGCGGAATAGATCAGGCTCTGGTAGGTCAGGAATGCGTTCACCAGCACCAGAAACCCGTCAACCGCAATGACCAGACTGTTTTGCAGCCTGGACGGAAGCGCACTCACAAGAGCGTCAATCCCGATATGCATCTTCCGCTTGTAACAAGCTGCAGCTCCAACGAACACCACCCATGCGAAGCCCATCGCCGCCAACTCTTCGGCCCAGTTGAAAGAACGTCGGAATATGTAGCGCATGGCCACGTTGAATACCACTGTTACAATTGTGACAACAAGAGCTGAACCGCTCACCAGTTCTTCCAGGTTCCGCAGTACCCATTTGAGATTCTTCATACCGCCGCGATCACACTGCTGAGAAGGCGGCACGTTACGTGCCGCCTTCATTGATTCATCAGAAAGACTAATCGAGCTCTGACTGGATGCGGTCATACAAACCGGGCGTCCATTCTTCAAAACGTTCGTACACCACAGCAGTGGCTTCTTCAAAAGCCGATTTATCGACTTCGTTGAACACCACACCCTCGGCTTCGAGCTTGCGTCGCCACTCAGCTTCGCTTTCCGCCACGCGACGGGTTGCCTCAACGCCGGCCTTCGCAACCTCATCTACCAGTATCTCCTGCTGCTCAGGCGTCATGGAGTCGAAGAGCTGTTGTGACATTTCCAGTCCGACGATTGCCTGAAAATGCCCGGTCAAGGCAATTCGGCTTTTGGTTTCGTGTAGGCGCGAACCGTACAGAGTAGACAACGGTGCTTCTGCTGCATCAACCACACCTTGTGCCAATCCACTGTAAACCTCGGCCCACTCGAGTGTTGTCGGCTCACCGCCCATTGCGCGTATCGTCTCTATCCACATAATGTTGGGCGGAACACGTACCTTCATGCCGCGCAGGTCAGCCGGCGTCTGAATTTCTTCATCAGAGATGATGTGCCGCGATCCAAAATACCAGTCCATCGCCAGGATCTTGATGCCTTGTTCAGCCGATGCTTCGATCATTTCCTGGTGCCAATCGGTTCTCGCAAGCTGCTGGATTCCTGTGTAGTCGCGGTACAAGAACGGGCCGTTCATAATCGCATAGTCGGGAACATAGTCAGCAACGTAGCCTGGATCTGCGATGGCTATGATTGGAGCACCCCGCCGTATCTGTTCGAGATTCTCACTGTTGCTCCCAAGCTCTGAATTGGGATACACCTCCACCGTCATTGACCCGCCTGACCGTTCCATGATCCGTTCCGCCATTTCGACCAGAACTTCATGAATCGGTTCGTTTGTCGGCAGAACATGCGCGATCTTCAGATCTACTACCCGGTCCCGCGCCTCTGCTCCACCGCCGGCGAAGCCAAGCCCCCCCACTAAAACGAGAATACAGATCACTAACGCTAAACCCTTTCGCATACGTGCCTCCTTACGATAGCCGCCGCACCCCATACTGCTGCAACAAACCACAACCGAACCGGGTACGGTTACGCGACATTCGATGCTGCCGATTGCATGTCCAACGCTTGAGCAAATCAGCGATTTCCCATCCGCACCTCCTGCTTCAACATTAGCAGCAACCTACCGGTTCCTGTTTCTGAGCACACGACGCAACGGCGCGCACGAGGCCGGCCGCCGACGCTTCGGCTCCCGCGGTACGTACCACCACAGGATTGGTACTACGCATTGCTCCACATGCACCAACGCATTATGGATACAAGCACGCCACACCTGCGCATTCGGGTTTTGCTTATGAAAATGATTTTAGCATGCAAATCGGCGAGAACGCAAACTTTTTCTCTGAAGAAAGACTTGACGTTACCAGGGTATACCGAGCGCTGTCTGGATGCGGTCGGCAGCGGCGAGTACGTGAGGTTTCAGCTGATGTACACTCTCCGGGTTTCCGTTGCCTACAAAACAGGGAACGCCAAGTGCAACGTAACGGCCGCCGGAGTACTTAACGACGGCTACAACATCGTAGACGCCCGGGTGCTGCTTGCTCTGCAACACGGTACATCGGCACGATTGCAGACGCATGATATCCCTCCGTACTGCTTCCCGCTCCGCCTCCGATCTGCGTGAGTAAACCTCATCTTGCAGCAGTAGGGTCTGCAGTTGTGCATCGTCGGATACGGTATGAGCAAGCAGAAGTGGGCCGGAGGATGTTTCAGTTACCGGTATTCTGGAACCAACCCGAACGTGCACGTGCACCGCATCGAGTCCCTCCTCTTCATGTATGATGCAAAGGTGCCCCCCCTCCAACACAGAGAGGTGGCATGAGAAACGTATCTGGTTCACAAGATCTGCGACGGGCGCCATGGCTGCATCGAAAAGCCTGCGAACCGGCGGTACGGTGGTGGACAGTTCGAACAGCCGCAGCGATAACGAGTAGCCGTTGATCCTGTGATCACGGATCACGTAGTCTCGATTTACCAGGCAGTTGACAATACGGTAAACCTCACTCGGCGT
>PWMO01000356.1 GCA_003558175.1 Spirochaetaceae bacterium | reverse complement strand
TCTCAGATCAAGCTGCGCATGGCGGTGCGTTACCGCTGGGCCAGGCGCTACGTTGACGCGCGCATTCACCACATGGCCGAGTCGCTGTTCAGCCTCGCAAGAGTGTTCCTCAAGCTGAAGATCGTCATCGAACGGGACCCCACGCTGAAGCTGCCTGACCATTTCCTCGTGGTGAGCAATCATCAATCGGTCGTGGATATCGTGGCGGTAAAGCTTGCTCTCCCCGAGTTTCCGGTGCGCTTCGTCGCCAAGAAGGAACTGGGCAAATGGTTCCCCGCAGTTTCCGCCGTACTGCGCGTACAGCGCCACGCCCTGATTGACCGTCACGGCCGGCGGGACGAGACCATGCGCGAACTCGATCGGCTTGCCAGGAAATCACGTCAGGGAACCTGTCCGGTTATCTTTGCCGAGGGGACGAGGTCCCGCACCGGAGAAGTGTTGCCGTTTCAGGCCGGGGCGATTCGGCGCATACTGTCGATCAATCCGCTGCCCATCGTTGCCATCGCTATTGATGGGGGGCACCAGTTCTCACGCGTTTCAGAACTCTCCGCCCGCGCGCGCAACGCCGTTTACCGCACCAGGGTGCTGCGCGTCTATCCGGCGGATACCTCCAAGAGCGGCGTGGTCAACATGGTGAAGCAGGCGGAACAAGAGGTCCGCAAACAGATCGAAGAGTGGCATCGTGCCTGAGACCTCTCCATTCTCCGAATATCGTACGCTGATTCCGTACGCCTGGCGCTACCGCTGGTTCTACGTACTGGGAGTGCTCTGCCTGGTGGTAACTTCGGGGGGGCAGCTTTTCATTCCGCAGTTCGTGCGCCACGCCGTGGACGCCATGGTATCCGGCTCGTTTACCGTGTCACAGATCGGCGCATTGATGATCTCGCTGATCGGGATGGCGCTCGTGATCGCGGTCGGTCGCTTCGGCTGGCGCTACTTCATTCACGGCGCCTCGCGCCGAATCGAGGCCGAGTTGCGCGACCGCCTCTTCGATCACCTTCTGGTGCTCTCGCCGCGCTACTACTCCGGTGCCCGTACCGGGGATATCATGGCGCGCGCCACCAACGATATGCAGGCGATCCGCATGGCAACCGGCATCGCGCTGGTGGCGTTTATCGACGGCGTTTTCATGACACTGGCGATCCTGATAATTCTTTTCAGTCAGAACGTGCAACTGGCGCTGATAACCGTCGTTCCCCTGCCCTTCATCACCGTCATGATCATCTTCGCCGGAAGAATCGTGTCGAGGCTTTTTCGCGAGGTGCAGGAAGGGTTCTCGCGAGTGAGCGAGCAGACGCAGGAGAGCATCGCCGGGGTGCGGGTTCTCAAGTCGTTTGTCAAGGAAGACTACTTCACCGGCAAGTTTGAAGAGACCAACCTGGAGTACCGCCGCCGCAACCTGCGCTATATCAGGGTCTGGGGCCTGTTCTTCCCAATGGTGACCTTTCTCTCCGGTCTGACTACGCTGCTCCTGCTGCGCTATGGCGGCGTGCGGGTAATCTCCGGCGAGATAAGCGCCGGCGATTTTGTCGCTACCATGAGCTACCTGGCGATGCTCGCCTGGCCCATGCTGGGCGCCGGATTCACGGTCAACGTCCTGGCGCGCGGCGCTGCTTCACTCGGCCGGATCAACGCAATCCTCAGGGAGCCGCCGGAGATCATCTCCATCACCGGAGCGGCACGCCGGGCGGAGAACCTGGACATCTCGATTACGGGATTGACAATCCGTTACCCGGACAGCGATGAAGACGCACTGCAGAACGTCTCGGTCTCGCTGCCCACCGGGAGCATGCTGGGTATACTCGGACGCACCGGTTCAGGCAAATCAACACTTATCAAGACCCTGCCCCGGCTGGTCGACCCTGCCCCCGGCACCGTCGAGTTTGGCGGGCTGGACATCAGAGACTATGACGTCGCATACCTGCGCGGCCGGTTTGGCATTGTGCCGCAGGACACCTTCCTCTTCTCGGCAACCATTCGGGAGAACATCGCCTTCGGCTGCGACGAGCTCGCGGAAGAGGAACTGCTGAGGGTTGCCGATATATCCACCATCAGCCGCGACATCGAGACCTTCAGCAACGGTTATGATACCCTTGTCGGCGAACGGGGAGTGACGCTCTCCGGCGGCCAGAAACAGCGGATTGCAATCTCGCGCGCGCTCGCCAAAGCCCCCGACATCATGGTGCTGGACGATGCGCTCTCCGCCGTCGACACCGAGAGCGAAGAACGCATCCTGCGCGAGATCCTGCAGTACCGCAAAGGCAGAAGCACCATCCTGATCTCGCATCGAGTCTCAGCGCTGCAGCACGCCGACTCAATCATTGTGCTCGACGCCGGACGGGTGATACAGGAGGGCAACCACGCGGAACTGCTCCGCGACACAGACGGCCTCTATCGCGAGATCCATGATCTGCAGCAACTGGAACAGCAGAAAGCGCGGGGATACTCCGATGGCTGAACCGGCGCTGCGTGACTCCGACGAGATTATCGCCGGCTACAATCCGGTTGTGGCGCGCCGCCTGCTGGGGTATCTCAAGCCGTACCGTCTCGCGGTATTTCTCGCGCTCGCAGCACTGGCCCTCTCCACAGCGGCCGAGCTGCTTCTGCCGGTCGTGCTGCAGCGTGCGGTCGACCGTCACCTGGTGGCAACCTGGCGGCGCACCCCGGTAGCGCGCATGGCCGAGCACGATCCGCTGCAACCGATCATTGAGACTCACGGGGTGCGGATCTGCGAGTACGTGTACACCCTCGAGGAACACCTCAACGACATTGCCCAGCTCGAGCAACGGCGACTGCGCGACAGCGGCGTGCTGAGTGAACGCCCGTATGTTGTCACGCCGACCGAGACCGAAGAGACCCGCAGCGTCATGGCACGCTATCCGGAGTTTTTCGAAGCGTCCGAAACGCACGCAGCGATTACCGGCGAGGCGTTCTCCGGACTGCCGGGGGAGTCGCGCCTTGCGCTCCGCAGTGCCGATATCAGCGGCATACATCGGCTGTCGCTCTATTTCCTGCTCCTGCTGGTGACGGTTCTGATCACCGCTTTCGCCAAACTCTACCTGATGGCCTACGCCGGACAGGGCGTGATGAAGGACATGCGGCTCGAGCTCTACAGCCATACCATTGAACAGTCACAGGCGTTCCTGAACGCGCATCCGGTGGGCAAGCTGGTCACCCGCCTTACCAACGATGTCGAGACCATCAACGAGCTGTTCACAAACGTCATCGTAAACCTGCTGAAGAACATCACAATCATGGGCGGTGCGATCATCACGATGTTTGCGCTCAACAGCCGCATGGCACTGGTAACCATGACTACGCTGCCGCCCGTTGTCATTCTCACGCTCATTTTTCGCACGCGAGCACGCGACGCGTTCCGCAACGTGCGCCGCTGGGTATCGCAGGTCAACGCCTATCTCGCGGAACACATCTCCGGGATCTCGGTAGTCCAGATGTTCGTGCGCGAAGCGCAGGTCAACCGGGAATTCCGGCGTCGCAACGAAAGTCTGATGCAGGCGAGCCTGTCGGAGATGTACGTGTTCGCGGTGTTTCGGCCGTTGGTCGATCTGCTCTCATCGGTGTCGCTGGCCGTTATTGTCTTTTTTGGTGCGCGCTTTCTGTCCGTTGGGGTGGTGTCGCTCGGCATTCTGATTGCGTTCATCGACCTCGCCAAACGATTCTACCAGCAACTGATGGATATTTCGGACCGCTTTGTCATACTGCAGAGCGCCATGGCCGGCAGCGAGCGTGTGTTCGAAATGCTCGACGTTGAAGACCGGATCGCGGATACCGGAGAGCGGCACCTGCCTCGGCCGGTTCGCGGTGAAGTAGACTTTGATTGCGTCTCGTTTGAGTACCGTCCCGGAGAACCCGTGCTGAAAGACGTCGGCTTTCACGTCAACCCCGGTGAAACAGTGGCAATTGTGGGATACACCGGGGCCGGCAAAACCACCATCGCCAACCTCATGACCCGTCTCTGGGACGTCAACGCCGGCTCAATTCGGCTCGACGGCGTGGACGTGCGCGACGTCCCGTTGCGGCAGCTGAGACACGCGGTCCAACCCATCCAGCAGGACGTCTTTCTGTTTAACGACACCGTAGCAGAGAACATTCGGCTCGGTGCCGACATCAGCGACGAGCAGATTGTAGAGGCAGCGCGAGTTGTCCAGGCCCACCACTTTATCGAAATGCTTCCGCGGGGGTACCAGACCGTGCTGCATGAGGGCGCTGCCAACATATCAACCGGCCAGCGGCAG
>PWMO01000540.1 GCA_003558175.1 Spirochaetaceae bacterium | reverse complement strand
GACTGGATCATGACGTCGGTGAGATGCCCGGTCTCTTCGCGGGTCATCCCCTGGAAGTAGACCGCCATCAACCAGGCGGAGATCTGGTACTCCGGAATCGACCCGTCGACATATCCGCCGACCAGGAAGGCGATCTCCTCGCGGGTGAGCGTGCCACCATCGCGTTTCTTGGCTACCAGGTCTACTGCGCGCATCTCCCCTCCCCGACGGCTCGTCCTACCTGCGCAGAGTATCACGAAACGGCGTGAGCTGAGAACCGCTTTTTGCCGGCGAACCGGGCGCGGGCGGCGCTGCCGGCACCCCGGGCAGACGGCGCCTCAGAGAATTCCGCCGCCGATCCGCAGCGTATTGAGCGGGGCCTCGGCGACATCCTGCGCCAGCCGGTAGAGCATCCGCTTGGCGTTGCCGAGCAGCGCCCGGTCGGCCCCGACGCCAAGCGCCGCGGGGAACTCGAGCGCCCCGGTGTGCTGCAGGTAGGCCGCGGCGCCGGCACTCAGCGTAATAGCCTCGGCAGCGCCGGCCCCCGGTTCAGGCGCAGCGGCCGCGCACTCCCGGCACAGAAACCCGGAGTGTCGCGCGTGGTAGCGCCTCGAGGTACCGTGCGGCAACTGCCGTCCGCACGAGGCACAGCCGCCGAGGTCCGGCTGCAGCCCGCTGAGCTCGAGATAGCGCCACAGAAACTGAATTGTCACCGCGCTGCAGTCGTCGGCGTTGTCGAGCACGCGCAGCGCCGCGAGCAGCAGCGCAAACAGCGCCTCACTCTCGCCGCCAAACGTCTTCAGCACCAGCTCGGCCCAGAGCGAGGCGCTGTAGTACCGGGTTACCGATTCGCGCAGTCCGGGAAAGTAGTCGGAGATCACCAGGTCGGTGATCTTGACGCTCTTTTTTACCGGATCGGTGTAAAGGTAGCAGTGACCGTGAAAAAACGGGTTGGTGAGGCCGCGCAGCTTCCCCTTCTGCGAGTAGGCGCCGTGGGCTATCGCGGAGATCAGACCGGTGTCGCTGCTGAGCATGGTTACTCCCTGGTGGATATCGCCGATGCGTGAGTTCTTGAGAATAATGACGTCGCTCTCGCTGTTTCGATTCATCGGATACCCGGCGCTTGACTGCGCTCACCTGCCGTACATATTCTAATAGTACACAACTATCTAACGCACAAGGTGAAAGAATGTCGAGTCCACACGCAATCATTCCGGCAGATCAGATCCTGCCGGCCAAGCTGCTTGTTATTCCGCTCTCGGGAAAACCGATCTTCCCCGGTATCTTCACCCCGATGATGATCACCTCACAGGAAGACATCGCCGTCATCGAGCAGTCGCTGGCCGCCGACAGCATGATCGGGCTCACGCTGCTGAAGGAAGAAGACACGCAGTCGCCCAGCGGCGACGATCTCTACTCCGTGGGGACCGTGGCCAAGATCATGAAAAAGATCAATCTGCCGGACGGAGGCGTGAACATCTTCATCTCTACCCTGAAGCGGTTCCGCACCAAGAAGATACTGAACCGCGCGCAACCAATTGCGGTTGCGGTTGAATACATAGACGACAGCTACGAGTCGGCGGGAGAGGATGAGATCAAAGCGCTCACCCGCTCACTCATCGGCGAGATGAAGCAGGTCTCCGAGAACAACCCGCTCTTCTCGGAAGAGATGCGGCTCAACATGGTCAACATCGACCATCCGGGCAAGATCGCCGATTTTTTCAGCTCCATCCTCAACATCGACCGCGACGAACAGCAGAAGATCCTCGAAACTGCCGACGTCAAGAACCGCATGGAACAGGTCCTGCTGCACATCAAGCGCGAACAGGAACTGCTGCGGCTGCAGAAGAAGATCCAGCATCAGATCAACGAGAAGATCGAGAAGAGTCAGCGCGAGTATTTCCTGAAGGAGGAGCTGAAAGCGATCAAGCAGGAACTCGGCATGCCGGTCGACGCCAGGAGCTCCGAGCATCAGCGCTTCCAGGAGGCGATCGAGAAGCTGCAACTTTCGCCGGAGGTCCGCGAACAGGTCGAACAGGAACTGGAAAAATTCGCCCTGATGGAACCCAGCTCAGCCGAGTTTCAGGTGACGCGCAACTACCTCGACACCATCATCAACCTGCCGTGGAACGACCCGAAACCGGAGGAGATCGATATCAAGCGCGCTGAACGCGTTCTCAATGCCGACCACTACGGCCTTGAAGACGTCAAGCAGCGCATTCTGGAGTTCCTGTCGGTGCGCAAACTCAAGCAGGACTCCAAAGGGACCATCGTATGCCTGGTCGGCCCTCCGGGGGTCGGCAAAACATCGGTTGGAAAGTCGATCGCCAGGGCGCTCGGCAAGCAGTTTTTCCGTTTTTCAGTCGGCGGCATGCGCGACGAGGCTGAGATCAAGGGGCACCGCCGTACCTACGTCGGAGCGATGCCGGGCAAGATCATCCAGGGGTTGAAGAGCGTCAAGGCCAAGAACCCGGTCTTCATGATCGACGAAATCGACAAGCTTGGCGTCTCCTTCCAGGGAGACCCGGCTTCGGCGCTGCTCGAAGTGCTGGACCCGGAACAGAACGTCGAGTTTCGCGATCACTACCTCGACCTGCCGTTCGATATTTCGAACATCTTCTTCATTACTACGGCCAATACACTCGACAGCATCCCGGCGCCGTTGCGTGACCGCATGGAGATCATCCGTCTGTCGGGGTACATCGACGAAGAAAAAGTGGCCATCGCCCGGAAGTACCTGATTCCCAAGTCGCTGCAACGGTCCGGCCTGGGCAAACGCGACGTCACCTACACCAAGAAGTGCCTGCTCGAGATTGCCAACGGCTATGCGCGCGAAGCGGGCGTACGCAACCTGGAGAAATCGCTCGACCGCATCCACCGCAAGCTGGCGCACCGCGTAGTGCAGCAGCAAGAGACCGCGCCGTTCAAGGTGGAGATCGAGCAGCTCGACGATCTGCTCGGCAAGCCGCTGTTCAGAGACGACCTCGAGAAACGCAGCACCGTCCCCGGTACCGCCCTGGGGCTCGCCTGGACACCGTACGGCGGTGACGTACTGGTGATCGAGTCGGTCTCCAACCCCGGCAAAGAGGGCTTCAATATCACCGGGCAGATGGGAGACGTCATGCAGGAATCGGCCCGCATCGCCTACACCTGGGTTCGACACGTTGCCGAACGATTCAAAATTGCAGCCGAGTACTTCGAAAAGCGGCAGATCCATCTGCACATTCCCGCTGGTGCAACGCCCAAGGACGGTCCGTCGGCAGGCATTACGATGGCAACCAGCCTGCTGTCGCTGGCAACCGGCAAGCGCATTCGCCCCAGACTGGCGATGACCGGCGAGCTGTCGCTGGTGGGAACGGTACTCCCCATCGGCGGGCTGAAGGACAAGACCATTGCCGCGCGCCGCCACAAGATCAAAGAGATCATCATTCCCAGGGAGAACGAGCGCGATCTTGAGGACATCCCGGAGCACGTGAAGCGCGGGATCACCTTCCACCCGGTGCGCACGATGGACGAAGTCGTTGAAAAAATCTTTCAAACCCGCTAAGAGTGGACGGATGAAGCAAACTCTTGCAGCAACCTCGCTGACCTCGCTGACCTCACTGGCCTCGCTCTCCACAATCCTCGCGCTGGCCGCTGTATTCGTGCTTTCAGGCTGCGGCGACGGCGGCACTGCGGCTGCGGCATCGGCCGCCGAACCGGAGCCTGCGGCGCCGCTGCACGCCGCGTTTACCTTCACGGAGGATGACGTGGACAGACTCACCCGCCACGCCCAGGAAGACGCCGCCGCCGCCATCCGGCGCGATCCCGCGCGGTTTCTGGAACTGGTAGAGCCGGTGCTGGACCTGCCGCAGCAGTTCACCGTGCTGGTCGATAAATCGCATCCCCTCGATCGCGACTACGAACCGGATGACCTGCTGCCGCTGCGCGATCTGTTCGGCCGCATCGGGTACGCCGCAGCGGATCGCATGATAAGCGCCGTGATCGTGGACGATCTGCTTGCCATGGCCGACGCGGCGCGCGAAGACGGGGTTGAACTGGTGGTACAGTCGGGATACCGGTCCTGGAGTTACCAGGAAACCCTCTATTCCAACTACGTCGCGCGTCACGGCGAGGAGGCGGCGCAGCGCTTCTCGGCACAGGCGGGGCATTCGCAGCATCAGCTGGGAACCGCGGTTGACTTCGCGCCGATTGGCTTTCAGTTTACCGGCACCGACGACGACCGGTGGCTGCAAGAGCACGCCTGGCGCTTCGGGTTCTCGCTCTCCTACCCGGACGGTTACGAG
>PWMO01000184.1 GCA_003558175.1 Spirochaetaceae bacterium | reverse complement strand
GGTGTACACCACCGAGCAACTGCGGGCCTCCGACGTGGAGCAGGTCTACCAGGGCATCACCGAGGCACTGCACCATGACGAGTTTGAGTACCAGCGTCGCGCCGGCGTGCGCTATCGCGGCACGGACCGCGCGGAGTATCTGGAGATCGTGCTCTGCGCCTGTCCTCATTGTCGCTCGATCGGTACGCTCCGTTCCGAGGGAGACGAGCTGGGGTGCGGCCGCTGTGGCTACCGGGTGCGGTTCACGCCGCAAGGGTTCTTCGAGCCCCGCTCGCAGACCCCGCTCTACTACGAGACGCTGCGCGAGTGGAATCTCTGGCAGACCGGGTTTCTCAAGCAGGCGGCGGAAGAGCACGCCGCCGCGCAATCGTGCGACCCGCTTTTTGAAGAGCCGAGCGTCAGAGTCCAGACCGGGTACAAGAGCAGCCCGCTGGAGCGGCTGGCCACGGGGCGGCTGGAGCTGTATGCCGACCGCATTCTGCTGGTGCCGGACAGCGGGAGCGAGCCGTTGGCATTTCCGCACGCCGAAATCGAGGGTATGAACGTCCAGAACAGCGAGCACCTGGAGTTCTACGTGCGCGGCACGCTGTACCGCATTACATCCACCGACCGCCGCGGCAACACCTACAAGTGGCTGATCACCGTGCAGCACCTGCAGTCCATCATGGCGGGTGCCCCGGCCGGCTGATGCCGAGCGGTCAACAGAGCGCAATTCTGCGGGCTTGCGCGTAGCCCTTGACCATAGCCGCGGAGTCTGATAAGAAGTACATTCTCACTACGTGAAGGAGATTTCTATATGGCCCGAAGATGTAGCATTACCGGAAAAAAACCGTTGTCAGGTAACAACATCTCGCACGCCCACAACAAGACCAAGAAGTGGCAGAAGCCGAACGTCCACTACAAGAAACTGTTTGTTCCGGAACTCGACAGAACCGTACGGGTCCGGGTTTCTACGCGTGCTCTGCGGAGCATCAGCAAAGTTGGCCTTTTGGCATACCTGAAGAAACAGGGGCTCCAGCTCAAAGACGTTGTGTAAGGCGTCGGGACGTACCGTCGCCGGTTCGCGTCGTTCAACGGCCACTTGGGTCGTTGCCCGACGGCGCTGCCGGTACGGTTCCCCGGTCACCCGCCCGCTTCCATCACCCAGGCAGTTGATACCTCCATCTCTCACCGGCGCGTAGCGCACTTCGCGCGCGCCCAACCTTGACAGGCAATCCGCCGCAGGATAGCGTGAGCTCAATTGACACCCGTATGTTGAAGGAGGCACACGTGACTTCCAAGCGCAAAGCTGAGGTCATCACGTTCAAGGTTGACGAGGCACTGGCGCACGCCCTTGAGGGGCTTCCCAACCGCAGTGAGTTCATTCGGGCGGCGATCCTGAACGCGCTGGACAACGCCTGTCCCCTTTGCCGCGGCATCGGAATCCTCACGCCCAATCAGAAGCGGCACTGGGAGGCGTTCGCCAAACACCATCAGATTCACGAATGTGATGAATGCCACGAATTTCACATAACCTGCGATCACAACAGCGAACCTATCGTGCATAACGATTAACTCGCGGCACTGCTTATGTGCATGACCCGCGGGAGTGCACCGGATTTCGCTTCACAGCATGAAGTTCGCGCCGATAATATACCAGAGGGACAGCGGTAACAGGAATGGCTACAGGCAGTAAGCGGCTCAGGCAGGTCATCAGCCTTGACTTAGAACTCAATAAGCTCCAGGACCTTGATGTTCTGCTCGAGCGCATCCTCACCGAGGCAAGGCGCGTGATGAATGCAGATGCGGGATCGATATACATCCGCAACGACGACCAGCTGGTCATCAACTACGCGCAAAACGACACCAAGCAGGCCGAACTGCCGCCCGGTGAGAAGCTGATCTACAAGGTCTTCACGGTGTCGATCGACACCAGCACCGTGTCCGGCTACGCTGCCGCCACCGGAGAGCCGGTCAACATCCGCGATGCATACCAGATTCCTGAGAACGCTCCCTACGGATTTAACCCAACCTACGACAAGCTCTCGGGATACAAGACCAAGTCCATCCTGAGCATTCCGTTGCGCACCAACACAGCCGAGATACTCGGCGTCATCCAGCTCATCAACAAGAAAAGTGCGAAAGGCAACGTCATTGCCTTTAACAAAGAGGACGAACTCGTGCTTATGCATTTCGCGACCAACGCCACGGTGGCATTGCAGCGTGCACAGATGACCCGCGCCATCCTGCTGCGCATGATAAAGATGGCGGAGCTGCGCGATCCCAAGGAAACCGGTCCTCACGTAAACCGGGTTGCCGGCTATTCGGTGGAGATCTACGAGCGCTGGGCCCGGCTGCACGGAATCGACAACGACGAGATCGAGCGCACCAAGGACAACCTGCGCATGGCGGCGATGCTGCACGACGTGGGCAAGGTGGCTATTTCGGACATGATTCTGAAGAAGCCGGGGCGCTTCACCGACGAAGAGTACGACGTCATGAAGTCGCACACCCTTATGGGGGCGCGCCTGTTTATCAACAAGCAGTCAGACTTTGACGAACTCGCACAGCTGGTGGCGTTGAACCATCACGAGAACTGGGACGGCAGCGGCTACCCGGGCCATATCGACATCGAAACGGGAAGTCCGATCAAGACCGACGCTCTGGGCAATCCGCTGGGCAAACGCGGCGAAGAGATTCCGCTGTTCGGCCAGATTGTCAGCATCTCGGATGTCTACGACGCGCTGCGCTCACGGCGCGTTTACAAGCAGGCGTGGACCGAAGACCAGACCCTCGAGGAACTGCAGAAGATGCGCGGCACCAAGTTCAACCCGGAGCTGGTCGACGTCTTTTTCAAGGTGCTGCCCAATATCCAGACCATATCCGCGAAATACGCCGACCCGGACGAACGAAACTGACCAGCGCCCGGCACCGTTGACGCGGTCGCGTCCGTCTCCGGCTCAGTCCATGATCAGTGCCGGCAGGAACGTGGTCAGCGCGGGAATGAAGGTGGTCAGAAGCAGGGTGATGACCATCGCCGGCCAGAATGCGATCATGGCGCGAGTTGTCTTCTCTACCGTGGTGTGACCGACCGCACAGCCGACAAACAGACCGGTTCCAACCGGCGGCGTTGTCAGCCCGATACCCAGGTTCAGCAGCAGCACGATGCCGAAGGTCACCGGGCTCATCCCCGCGGCAACCACCACCGGCAGCAGAATCGGTGTGGAGATCACGATAAGGGGCGCCACGTCCATCAGCATCCCCAGAAATATGAGCAGCACGTTGATCAGCAGCAGCAGGACGACAGGATTGGTGGTTGTTGACAGCATTGCACGCATCACCGCCGCCGGCACCTGAAGGCGGGTCAGCAGCCAGGCAAAGGCGGAGGCCGAAGCGATCAGGAACAGCACCGTTGAGATGGTCTTGATCGATTCTACCAGGATCGGCCACAGGTCTCGCAGCTTGAGCTCGCGGTAGACAAAGAGCCCGAGGAAGGCGGCGTAGATTACCGCGATTGCGGAGGCCTCGGTTGCGGTGAAAACTCCAAGCGCGATTCCACCCACGATGATGACCGCTGCCAGTACGGCCAGCAGACCGTCAACGGCAATGCGGACGCATTGGCGCAGCGGGGGCCGTTTTTCGCGCGGGTATCCGCGCTTGACTGCGATAATGAACGAAGTGAGCATCAGCGAGACACCGATCATTATTCCCGGAATATAGCCCGCCAGAAACAGCCGCCCGACGGAGACGCCGCCGGCAGCCATGGCGTAGATGATCATGTTGTGACTCGGTGGAATGATGATTCCCTGGGTCGCCGATGCAACGGTCAGCGCCGTAGAGAACTCGTTGTCGTACCCCTTCTGACGCATCATCGGAATCATAATCGGACCGGTGGAAGAGATGTCGGCGATGGCCGACCCCGAAACACCACCAAACAGCATCGACTGGATGCAGTTCACCATCGCCAGGCCGCCGCGAAACTGCCCCACGATGATGTACGCAAAGTCTACGATCCGGCGCGCTACTCCCCCCTTCGCCATAATGGAGCCGGCCAGAACGAACAGCGGAATGGCGATTAGCGGAAAGGACTGCAGCCCGGTGGCGATGCGTTGCGCCACAACTACCGCGGGAAATCCCATGTACCAGGTGGTCACCAGCGAAGCGATCGCCAGACAGAACGCGATGGGAATGCCCGCGAACGCGAGCAGCAGAAACAGACCGATGAGCACAACTGCGGCTGACATGGCGCTACCTCTGTTGGGGACCGACGTCGGGGTTGGGGTCAGGGTCGAAGCCGGATT
>PWMO01000387.1 GCA_003558175.1 Spirochaetaceae bacterium | reverse complement strand
CTGTTCTGCTCACCCGTCTCGGCGGTGGGATCCATAACCGCCCGCGCTCCCAGCTTGAGCGCCAGCTCGCGGCGCGAGGCAATCGGGTCGGAAACGGTGACGTCGGTCGCACCGACCGCACGCAGGCTGAGCAGCACCAGCAGCCCGATCGTTCCGCCCCCGGTAATCAGGATGTGCTTGCCCACCGGCGAGCCGGCACGTGCGCAGGCGTGCAGCGCGATTGACAGCGGCTCGAGCGCGGTTGCCTCGCCCCAATCGAGGCTTTCTGGAATGCGAAAGCAGTTCCTGGCCGGCATGACCATATACTCGCGCATGCCACCGTCAATGTGCGGGTCGACACTGGCGGAACCGAGAAAGCGCATATTGCGGCACAGGTTGTAGCGCCCGCTGACGCAGTAGTCACAATGGCCGCACGGCGTGGACGGGTCTACCGTCACGCGCTCGCCCACGCTGACCGCATCGGCACCGGGACCGCACTCGGCAACGGTACCGCTCAACTCGTGGCCCAGTACAAACGGCCGCCTGGCAACAAACGCGCCGCACGCAAAGTGCCGGTAGTACTCGATATCCGAACCGCAGATGCCGACGCGCTTCACCTCTACCAGCACCTCGCCGGGGCCGGGAGTGGGTCGCTCGACTTCGCGCGCCTCGATCTTCTCAGCACTGATCAGCTGGTACGCTTTCATCGTCTTCTTCATGATTCACCTCGATGATCTCTGTTGTGTGGTTGCATCAAATTGCATCAAATTGCATCAAATTCCATCAAACTGCCGCTCGCACCGGTCTGCAGCCGGCCCGCTATACCTGTTCCAGCGCGCGGTCAACGTCGGCCATTATATCAGAAATCGTCTCGAGTCCAACCGATATTCGTACCAGGCCGGGGGTGATTGCCACCGCACGGCGCTCCTCTTCGGTCAGCTTGCTGTGGGTTGTTGTTGCCGGGTGAGTGGCAATGCTGCGCGTATCGCCCAGGTTTGAACTGCGGCTGATCATCTGCAGCCCGTCGAGAAACCGCATGCCGCCTTCGCGGCCGCCCTGGACCTCGCACGTGACCAGTCCTCCACCGAGGCGCATCTGCTTCTGCGCCAGCTCCCGCTGCGGATGCGATTCCAGAAACGGGTAGCGCACCTCGCTGATCTTCGGGTGCTGCTGCAGGTGTCGCGCGAGCGCCAGCGCATTGGCGCAGTGGCGTTCCATGCGGACCGCCAGCGTTTCGAGGCTCTTCGAGAGCAGCCAGGCGTTGAACGCCGAGATCGCCGGCCCGGTTGCGCGGGCAAAGGAGCGCACCTTGCCGATCAGTTCGGCCGGCCCCAGCACGGCGCCGCCGAGCACGCGGCCCTGCCCGTCGATGAACTTGGTAGCCGAGTGCGTCACCAGCTGTGCACCCCAGCTCGTCGGTGTCTGCAGGTACGGCGTTGCAAAGCAGTTGTCCACATTGAGTATCAGATCACGCTCCGCGGCCAGGCGCCCCAGGTACTCCAGGTCTACCAGCGCCAGGCCGGGGTTTGACGGTGTCTCCACAAACAGCATCCGCGTTCGCGGGGTGATCGCTCGCCGCCACTGTTCGTTATCTGCCGGATCAACGTAGGTGTGCTCGATTCCCCAGCGGTTCAGGACCGTTGTCAGAACCGCGTGCGTCGAGCCGAAAATCGCGCGCGACGCCACCAGGTGGTCACCGGTGGAAAGCAGCGCAGCCAGGCCGGCGAACACGGCCGCCATGCCGGTGGCGGTTGCAATGCCGTCTTCGCAGCCCTCCAGCAGGCAGAGCTTCTGCACAAACTCATCGACGTTGGGGTTGCCGTAACGCGAATAGACCAGCCCCTCCTCCTCTTCGGCAAACAGCGCCCGTGCCTGCTCGGCGTTGTTGAACACAAAGCTGGAGGTCAGAAACATCGGTGCACTGTGCTCCCGGTGCAGAGACCGCTCGGTCTGCGTGCGAATTGAAACCGTCTCAAAGTTGGCTGCGGGCCGCCGCTCGTTCTGTTCCGACATTTCGTTTCCCCTCCTGAGTGTGCGTTCCGTGCGCGCTGGCGGTGCGGGTGCGGGCGCCGCCGGCGATGCGGGCACTGACGCTACGCGATCTCGACGCGCCAGCTGATCTCAACCGAATCCGACAGCGTTTCGGCCACCGAGCAGTACTTCTCCACCGCCAGCGCCGCAGCCCTATCGGCACGGGCCTTGTCAACCTGGCCGGTGATCGTGAAGACCAGCTCGATGTTCTCGAACGGCGCCGGGGTCACCCCTTCTGCGCGCCTGCCGCGCACCGCGATCGATATATCGTCCACCCGCTGCCGCTGCTTGCGCAGAATCGGCACCAGGTCCATTGCCGAACAGCCGGCAATCGCGGCCAGCAGCACCTCCATCGGGCGAAACCCCTTCCCCTCGCCGCCGATAGCCGGACTGCCGTCGATCTGTATGCTGTTTCCGTCACTGTTTGACGCTTCGAAGTGAACCGCGTCGTTCACCCGCTTGAGTGTAATTTCCATCGTTGCTGACATCCCTGACAGGCATTGAAGAACTCATTGCCGCACTCTGTCAAGCTTGCCCGAAGTACTGCGCTATGCTTGCTGAGGCATGGACAAAACGCGGAATTTTCGGAATGCTGGCGCAGGATACCATGCAGAGCAACTACCGTGTCCGGCTGATACGCTCGATCGACAACCTCACCACGCGCCTGCGGGTCGAGCTGTCCACACCGCAGCGCATCGCGCTCTTCGCGGGGCTCTACCTGTTCTACGTCATTGCGGTAGTGATGCTGGTGGACCACATCGGAATCTCCACCAACTACTTTGTCTTCATTCCGATGATCGCTGCGGCCGGCCTCTTCGGGTGGTACGGTGGTGTGGTTTTCGGCGCACTGGCACTGCCTTCCAACATGCTGCTCTACTATCTGCTGGGCACCCTGTCCGCAGCTCCCGAGCACCCGCAGGTTGCGTGGATCGCAGGCATCATCACCGGCATCGTGCTCGGCTATTTCAGCGAGTATTTCTTTCGCCTGCAGCAGGCAACCGACGAGAACCGCATGCTGGTGCGCGAGCTGCACCATCGCGTCAAGAACAACCTCGGCATCATATCGGGCCTCATTCAATACCACAGCAACGCGGTAGTTGATCCGGACGCGCAGCGCCATCTGCAGCAGCTCAAGCGCCGGGTGCACTCCATCGCCAACGTGCACGACAAGCTCTACCCCCGCGACACCCGCACCATCTCGGCGTCGGTCTATCTGCGCGACCTGGTGCACGATATCGAAGACTCGCTTGTGGGCGATTATCAGCAGGTTCGTTTCGATCTGGATCTCGAGCCGCTCGAGCTGGAGCCCGACGTCCTGATGTCCATCGGCCTGATCACCAACGAGTTCATCACCAACTCCCTCGAGCACGCCTTTCCCGGCGGGCAGGGAGAGATACGTCTCTCGCTGCAGCAGAAGGGCGGCGATACTATCCTGGAGCTGCACGATGACGGCTGTGGTCTGCCGAACGGCTTCTCGGTAGACGAGACCAGGACGCTCGGCTTTCCGCTGATGCGATCGCTGGCCGGACGAGTCAGAGGACGCATGGAGATAGACGGCAGACCGGGCACGGGCATCAGGGTGCGGTTCTCGGGCCAGTCTTCCTGACCACGGCGCAGACCGCGGGTTGCGCCGATCGGCCTTCCCGGCCGAGTTCAATGTTGATAAATCCCCGCCGGGCAAGTACCTTCAGCGCATGAACATCAAGACAATCGAAGAGTGCATCGGCAATACGCCGCTGGTTCGGCTGCGTTCGATCTACAGCGGCGGCAACACGGTCCTGGCAAAACTGGAAGGCAACAATCCCGCCGGCTCGGTGAAGGACCGTCCTGCGTACTGGATGATCCGGCGCGCCCGGGAGAGCGGCCGTATTCGTCCCGGCGACACCTTGATCGAGGCTACCAGCGGCAACACCGGCATCGCGCTGGCGATGGTGGCGTCCATCCTGGGATACCGCATGATTCTGGTGATGCCCGAACATATGAGCAGCGAACGCCGAGCGTCCATGAAAGCGTACGGAGCGGAACTGGTGCTGACCTCGCAAGAAGGCAGCATGGAAGAGGCAATCGACACCGCACGTCGAATGGAGGCCGAAGGGCGTGGCGTTATTCTCGATCAGTTCTCAAACCCCGAAAACCCCCTCGCCCACTACGAGAGCACGGGAGCGGAGATCTGGCGCGACACCGAAGGCGGCGTGACCCACTTTGTGGCCTCCACCGGCACAACCGGAACGTTGATGGGCACCTCGCGCTACCTGCGCGAACAGAACCCGGCAAT
>PWMO01000318.1 GCA_003558175.1 Spirochaetaceae bacterium | reverse complement strand
CGACAGCCCGGCGAGGCCGACCGTCAGATCTCTTCGGTGGCTCGCCGCAGCAGCTCCGCGAGGCGGGTAATGTCGTGGTCGGCCAGTCGTGCGCTCGGTGCGGATATGCTGATCGCGGCCAGCTGGCCGGTATTGCCGTGCCGCAGCGGAACCGCAACGCAGCGCACACCCAGCTCCCGCTCTTCGTTGTCTACCGCAAAGCCCCGCCGACGGATCTCCTCCAGTTCGTCTTCCAGACGGCAGAGATCGGTTATGGTCGTGTTTGTGAATTGCGGCAATCCGTGCCGCTCGGCGATACGCCGTGAAACGTCCGGACCGGAGAACGCCAGCAGCACTTTGCCGACGCCGGTACAGTGCAGCGGTGCCGACTGCCCGATACGGGACCGCATGGAGACGCGGAGCGAATGCGTTGACTCGATCTTATGCAGGTAGACAAGCCGGTCATCCTGCAGCACGGCCAGATGCACCGTTTCGTGCGTTTCTTGCGCCAGCTTCTCCATGACGGGGTGAGCGTGTTCCCAGATCTCGGTACGCGACAGGATGGCCGATCCCAACTCGAACAGCGCAAGCGTCGCCGCGTAGCGCTCCGAATCGGGGTCCTGCCGTACGTATCCCAGATCGCGGAGAGTGGTCAGGAAGCGGTATGCAGTGCTCTTGTGCATGCCCGCCTTGGACGCCAGCTCCGTCACCCCGGCCTCGCCGTCACGCGCCAGGCTCTCGAGTATGGTGATTGTTTTTGCGACCGATTTCACCACCGGCGAATCCACTGCCGTCCTACCTCTGACTGGTATTTCCGCTCATAATAGCACGCGCCGCCCGCACCGGCAACAAAAATGAAACATCGTTTCATTTTTGTTGACAGATCTTCAGCCCACCCCGTACAATGTGAAAAACCAACAGGAGGTCTCGCATGAGAACGAAGGTCCTGGCAGGAATTATGGCTGGAGTGCTGCTTCTGGTACTCGCAGGCAACATCTGGGCGGCCGGCCAACGCGAGGAGGCCACGTATCCAACCAAAGCGATAAGCATGGTCGTCCCGTGGGCGGCGGGCGGTGGAACCGACCGTGTGGCGCGATTCTGGGCGGACGAGTACCAGCGTGAGCTGGGAAGGCCCGTTGTTGTGGTCAATCGCACCGGCGGCGGCGGCGCGGTCGGCCATTCGGCAGGAGCTCAGGCGGCTCCCGACGGTTACACCATTACCATGATCACATTTGAGCTCGGCACAATGCATCACATGGGTCTTACCGACGTCTCCTACGCCGACTACGACTACATCATCCAGATGAACCTCGATCCGGCAGGCGTCATGGTCAGAAAAGATGCTCCGTGGCAGACACTGGATGAGCTTCTCGACGACATCAGACGCAATCCCGGACAGCGAACGTTCTCGGGAACGGCTGTCGGTGGCGTATGGGATCTGGCCCGCATCGGTATGCTGCGGGAAGCCGGCATTGACCCCGCTACCACGACCTGGGTCCCGTCGCAGGGAGCGGCGCCGGCCATCGTGGAGCTGCTGGGCGGACACGTCGACGTGATCACTTGTAGTCTGCCGGAAGCCCAGGCTCAACTGGAGTCGGGGGATATCCGCGCACTCGCGATCATGGCCGATGAACGACACCCGGTATTCAGTGATGCCCCGACACTGCAGGAGCTCGGGATCGACTGGGCGGTCGGTGCATGGCGCGCGCTGGCGATCCCCAAGGGTACGCCACAGAACGTGCGCCAAGTCCTGATGGACACCGGAATGCGCATCGCCGAGTCTGCGGCGTTCCTCGACTTCATGGAACGCAACGGATTTGGTATAACCATTCGATCGGGCGACGAGTTTGCCCGGTTCATCGCGGAAGAAGACGCAACCTGGGGTGATATCATCAGAGAGGTCGGCTACTGAACCAATCTGACCGGGTAACCCGGTCCGCCGACGCATGTCCGTCGTGCTGCATGACGGACATGCCGTTTCGGCGGCGTCCGGGCCCACCCACTCACCGGATGAGGGAGGAGCAGACGGTGTCAAACCAAAAACAATCGAACGCGGAAAGAAACCGCAGCCTCAGCTTTCCCCTGATTCTGATGGGTCTGGGAACGTGGGTCTTCATCATGGCGCAGCAGCTGCCGGTCGTGATTCGCGGGGGCCAACGGATTCCGGGCCCGAAGTATTTTCCATCGATCCTCAGTGGTCTGCTCGCGCTGATAGGACTGTATGAACTGATACAGTATCTGCGCGAGTTGCGAGCCGTGCGCCGAGACCTGCCGCCGCTGGGTGAACGCGTGCGAACGATCATCGCGGCGCCCCAGACACACACCTTTGCACTCATTCTGGCAGGGCTGGTGCTGTTTGTGCCGCTGATTCGCACCGTGGGGTTCCTTCTTGGCGGAGTGTTGTTTGCCACGCTGATCATGGTACGGCTGCGGGCTCGCCCGCTTCATGCCGTTGCATTGAGCGTAGTTGTTACCGTTATGATCGGACTGCTGTTCGGGCAGCTGTTTCGCATCCCGCTTCCCCGGGGATTTCTGGGCATTGGGTTCTGAAGTCTGCGAACCGGGCCAAAGCCGAGAGTTAGGAGCCATCATACATGGAAATACTGCTGCATCTACTGCAACCCGCCGTGCTGATCCCCTGGATTCTGGCGATGATGTTCGGCATCTTTGCGGGCGCGACGCCGGGGCTCACCGCTACGATGGCCACGGCACTCATCGTACCTATCACCTACTATATGGACCCGGTTGCCGGACTGGCCATGATTATCGGCGCCACGTTTACTGCCATATTCGCCGGAGACATCCCGGCAACGTTTCTGCGTATACCCGGAACTCCGGCTTCCAGCGCCGCCATCCTTGACGGATTCGAAATGAACCGCCAGGGCAAGGGTTCGCTTGCCCTGACCCTGGACCTCATCTGCTCCAGCCTGGGCGGACTGATCGGCGTCGGCATGCTGATTCTTATTGCGCCGCCGCTCGCAAGGGTAGCACTGCGGTTCACCAACTTCGAGTATTTCTGGTTGGGAGTCTTCGGACTCAGCATGAGCGCGGTCGTGAGTAAAGGGAACACGCTGCGCGGACTGGTCGCCGCAATGCTGGGACTGTTGATTGCGACCGTCGGCATCGACGTGATCTCCGGCCAACCTCGCTTCACGTTCGGCCAGGTCGAGCTCCTGAGCGGTATCGGGTTCATCCCGGCGATGATCGGCCTGTTCGGAGTCTCAGAAGTGCTCAAGCTCGCTGCCGGCAGCGACAGCCTGACCGCACCCAGCATCACGGAGAAGGTGCGCGTCCCGATCTTCAAAGTCCTCCCTGTGGTCTGGAAACACAAGCTGCTGATGCTGCGCTCGGCCGTCCTCGGCACCTTTGTTGGGGCGCTGCCGGGCGCAGGCGCCGACATCGCTGCGTGGGTATCGTACGGCGTGGCCAAGAAAACAGCTAAAGACCCGGACCAGTTCGGAACCGGCTGCGAAGAAGGAGTCATCGCCCCCACCAGCGCCAATAACGCCGCGTTAGGTGGAGCATGGATTCCGGCGCTGGTATTCGGGGTACCGGGAGACGCGATCACGGCAATCGTTGTTGGCGCAATGCTGATGTACGGCCTGCGGCCCGGACCACTGATCTTTCAGCAGAGCCGCGATATCGTCAACAGCATCTTCGCGATCGCTATCATTACGCAGTTCCTACTCTTGATCGCCGGCCTGTTCGGCATCAGGGTATTCTCGCGAATCCTGCGTCTGCCACGCAACGCGGTCATGGTAATTGTGTTACTGTTTTCCATCGTAGGGTCTTACGCGCTTCAGAACAGTTTCTTCGACGTCTACATCATGATCGCGTTCGGCCTGGTAGGATACTACATGGAGAAGAAGAACGTACCGCTGGCTCCGCTGATCCTGGGGCTGATTCTGGGCCCGATGGTGGAGGAGAACCTGCGCGTTGGACTGGTCAAGACACACGGCAACTTTCTGCCCTTTGTCACGCGGCCTATCAGCGTTCTGCTGGCTTCTCTGCTGATTCTGACGCTTTTCGGTGAACACTTTCTGGGGTTCGCGAAGCGCGCCGTAGCCGGAAACGGCGCAAAGCGCAATAAGAAGAAGAACGGCATGAGTGACGGCGGGTAACCGCCGTTTCGGCGCGCCACGGATTGTCGCCTGGATCTCACGCATCGCCCGAGTGGTCGCGGCGGTCGAGTGGTCGACACGCTCCCGCTGTTTTCTGATACAATGCTCTCCGGCACAAACGCCACTCGACACGGCACTTCACACGGGGCGGCATCCGGATCATGGACAGGCTTGTCTTCATTCTCGTTGTTACATT